>PUMG01000236.1 GCA_003551265.1 Halovenus sp. | reverse complement strand
CGTCGGCCATGTCGACGTGTGGCGTCAGCTCGGTCGCGCCGGAGACCTCGACAACGTTGACGTCCACACCCTGTTCGTCGAAGAATTGGGTCGTCACGTGGGGGAACTCTGTCGCGATGGTTCCACCTTCTAGCTCGGATACACTGGAAATCTCACCTGTTTCAGGAACTGCCAGTACGATTCGACAGACGCCGTAGCCCAGGTCGAGCAACTCAACGAGGTCGACGCCCGCTTCGCGGACCTGGTCGTATCCGGTGATGCCGAGGTCCGCTGCGCCGTCTGCGACGTACTCCGGGATGTCTCCTGCCCGGGCGAACAGCACGGTTACGTCCGGGTCGACCGTGTTCGCGTACAGCTTTCTATCAGCGCCATCGAGAAGATGCAGACCCGCTCGCTGGAGGAGGTCGACTGTCGGGTCGTGTAATCGCCCCTTGTTGGGTACGGCAATGCGCATACTCTCTGTCCGCTCTCGCAGGGCAATTGCTTTTCGAAGCGGCTCAGAGTAAGACACCCACAGGGATTAGCGTACGTCATCATCGATTTCTCGCTGTCCGTCGCAGCGAGAATCTCTGTACAGGTACGATATACCGGTCGACGGAATCTGTGAGAGATTCTCGACCCGCCCGTACCGTGTGAGAACTATCAATTGTTCCGTCGACCGGTATAATCCCTACAGAAGTCTGCCAGTCGATAAAAACAAACACTCTTTTTTCTCCCGCCCCTACGCCAGGGTGAATGGGAAAGCCCCCTGGTCCCGGGAAGATGTACTGCACGTCGTGTGGTGAGTTGATAGACCGCGAGTCCGCGTACTGCGCCTACTGTGGGGCAGCGGTCACACAGCGGAAGTTCCCGACGGAGCGCTCGGGTCCCGCGACGCCAGCAGACGACCGCTCGATTCGTGCGTTCCGTTCGGGCAACCGCTCCGAAACGAGCGAAGATGACAGCACGTCGTGGGGCGAACACACAGAGCGCGGGGGATCGTGGGGTGACCACGCAGAGCGTTCGAGGACGGACCGCGGTGACGACTCGTGGGACCAGCGACGCCGAGACCGTCAGCCGCGAGAACATCACCGAGAGTATCGGCCACGAGAATCTCGTCGGGGGACAGACAGGCGTGACAGGGACTTCGCCAGTCCCCGAGTTGGGGTTGAAGATGTCGAGGAGCCACGATATGACGAATCACCGCTCCGTACGGTGGGTGTCGCGGCAGGAATCGGCGTGGTCGGTATCGTACTGCTGGCAATCGTCTCGGCGATCGGCGGCGCGATACTGTTCGGACTCGACCTGTCCGAAATCGCAGTCCTTGGCGTGGCAACCGCCATCGGACAGTACGTCGGGTTCATGGGTCTGGGGCTCTGGTATCTCAGATACCGTGGGTTCGACTGGGGTCGAGTCTGGGCCTATCTCGGATTGCGGATGCCCACACTCCGGGAGCTTGGTATGGTTGTTCTCGGGTGGCTCGTCATCTTCGTGCTCATCATCATCGTCGGGATAGTCGCCCAGATCTTCCTGCCCGAACCTGCCGAGAATCAGGGTGCTGCGGCGCTCGCAGAGGGTGCAGACAATCTCGCGCTGTATTTCGGCGCGGTGGCGTTCATGTTCCTCGTCGTTGGACCGTGTGAGGAACTGCTCTATCGTGGCGTCGTCCAAAATCGGCTGCGTGAGCGCTTGCCTGCGGTCCCTTCTATCCTCATTGCCTCCGCGGTTTTTGCTGCTGTCCACGTTGTCGCTCTCGCCGGGGACCCCCTGGCGATGGTGACCACCGTCGGCATCCTGTTCGTCCCGGCACTCGTACTCGGTGCGCTGTATGAGTACACCGGCAACATCGTCGTCGTCTCGCTGTTGCACGGACTGCACAACTCGATAATCATCACCGTGTTGTTTTTCGGTCCCGAGATGGAAGAAGCCGCCGAGTTCATCGCTCCCGTTCTGATGGCGATGCCGCTGTGAGGCGATAAGACGTTACTTACGGTCAGCCGACAACATCCAGCAGCGCAACCGTAACGTACGCTTCGATGAGGGCCGCAACGGCGAGGAGAATCCACGCGGCGACGAGCAGCACACCAACCTGTCGCCAGCCCTCACGGCCGTATATCACGTCGCGCTTCCCACGGAGCTTTTCGAAAAACCCGACGACTGTCCGGAAGGCAACTCCCCCAGCGACGAAGAACGCGAGTAACTCGGGCACACCGTGTGGAACCAGACCGACGAAGACGAAAACGAGACCCTCTTCTGCTGCAATTGGCGTGATGACGTAACCGACGATGAAGCCGTTGAGTGCGAGTGTGAAAAACGTCAGTAACCCAGCAGTCACCGCACCGATGACGAGCAGGAGGAACACCCGGGTGTTGTTCGTCAGGATGAACGTCGCGGTGAGTTCTGCGTCCTCTGGAAACAGGTCTTCGATGTCATCTAGGCCGAGAGCGGCGGCGAGGTCGAACCCCTGTGCGTAGAGCAGGATTCCGACAGGCATACCAACGAGAAAGAGAAGAGCCGAGACGCCCACGTATCGCTGGTGTTCTTTCCACGCGATGTGTAAGTCTGCGCGGACGTACTCAGAAAGTGAGTCCGCCTCTGTGAGACGGTCTGCTGGTGATTCTTGCTCAGATCCCATCGGCGTTATATGGTCATGATACCCCCTGCGTCATAAACAGAGCGGAGCGAAGTCGTTCGAAACGCGACGCCGGTTCGTGATGACGGAAGGCGCGAGCGCCTTCCGGACCACTCCGCAAGCAGTCGCGCAAGCCCGACGACGACGCAGTTTCCTCTCGGTCGTGCCGGCCAGCCGCCCGCTGAACTACTTACCGTCCCCACGCCTCCGGCGTATCACTGTTCCAGCAGGTCACTGCATAACGCGTCCCGGGTGTGGTCACGGATGAATTTCGTCACATGGTCGTCTGAACGTACTCGACGAGTTCGTCAATCAGTTCGTCGTCGTACGTCCAGAAGCCGTCCCACCTTCTGTCGTCGAGTTCGATAGCGAGCAACGCTGCGGGCCGCATCTCCGAGTCCGCCGGTGGACGGTGAACGACGAACCACGACATTCGGAAGTCGAAGCTGTAGCCGCCGTGGATGGTGACGGGAAACGCTGGTGCCGGCGTCCAGTTGGGCTGACCGTAGAGGTGGACATCCACGTCTGTCTCGGCAACACGCTCGTACACGCGGCGGGTTCCTCGTTCGTCGTTCACACGGGAGAGATGCTGGAACGACGAGCGAAGCTCACCTGCTCCCTCTACGTAGGCGCGTTTTTCGATGTATCGGGAGATGAGAATGAGTAACAGCTTCTCCGAGTTCGACTCGGGATACCCACGAAGCGTGAATCGAGTCTCACTCAGGCCATCGAGCACATCGGGGACTTCAGTTCCTTCGAGGCGTCTCGCCCCGGTGATGAACAAGTCGGAGTTAACGAGCAGTATTGCTGTGCTCAGCTCTTCGAGCGGTGATGTCGCCACCACTCCCCCATTTTCGAGCAACAAAACGGTGTTCTCGTCGTACGTTTCGCTCTGGGTCTCGCTGACAGGGATGGGCTGGTCGGCGAACAGCTTCTCCAGCATCACCTGAAATGGCTCCGGTTCGGTCCGGTTTGCCACGACGAGCGAGCGTTCCGGAGCGTCTATCACGTCCAGAAACCGTTCGAGTGTCACTGCGGATTCCCTCGGCCGATAGTACGACCCGTACTGATTTGAATGTACGGGAACCCCTCGTCGAAGACCGAGACACTTTTCATTTGCTCTCGGGGAGTCTCTGTATGAACGTCGACCGTGGAGTCTTTCCAGTGCTGTTGCTCGGCACGTTCGCCGTTGCCATCCTCGCGTTCATGGTCCGTGGGTTCGGCCAACTCGTCGTTGGACGGGAGATTGCACAGCTGCTGGCTGCCCCGCTGTTTGCTCTCGGAATCGGGATGGCTGTTCTCGCGTTCCTTCTCTCCGTTCTCGTTGTGAGCGGACTGCTCGACGGGTCAGAATGAGACTGGCGGCGAAATCCCCCCGGATTTCGACCGTCAGTAATCGACGTACTGCTGCTCCCACTCGTG
>PUMG01000347.1 GCA_003551265.1 Halovenus sp. | reverse complement strand
TAGACGGTGCTGCCGTCAGGCTCGACTTCAGCCCACCCGCCCGGGTACGTCGGGTCGTCATCGTCCTCCGTGTAGAGGTCGATGTCCGGGTGGTCCGGGTCCACACCCGTGTCCGTCACTGCCAGGTTCACGCCCTCACCGGTCGCTCCCTGGTCCCACGCCTCGGAGACGTTCATCTGCTCCCACGCCCACGTCCCCTCCTCGTCGTCGAGGTCCGTCGGCGTCATCACCGTCTCACCCTGTGTGGGTACTTCGCCCGTCAACTGATAGTCGGGCACCTCCTGAACCAACTCGACACCCTCTAACTGGGTCACCGCCGAGAGCACCTCATCGTCCGGCGTCAACTCCGCACGCACCGCGTTCGTAATCCAGTACGTGTTGAGCACGTCAACGCCAGCGCTTTCGAGCGCGGCAACCTCCTCACTGTCCTCGTCGACAGTGTTGTCTTTCAGGAAGTCGGCAATCTCCTCACGCTCGGTCAGGTATGCCGGTCGGTCCGGCTCTGTAAAGCTTATGTACACCTCGACCGGCCCGTCAGCCTCCTCGACTGCCGGGTCGACCTCTACCTCCGCCGCGAGGTCTTCACTCGTTATTACCGCATCGTCCTGGGACTCAAGGGTTGATTGTACGTCCGATACATCCGCCGGATTCTGAGCGAACTCCTCCGAAGGCCCCGCCGCGCCAACGCTTGCTGTCCCAATCGCAAGCATCGACACGACCATGATGGCCGCGAGGAATACAGCCCGAATAGTGTCTCTCCTGTCTGTCATAGTTGTCTGCAGTCAGCCTCTAACGAGTACCGAGCGAGTACTCTGCATAAGACTGTTTACAATTCTCACAACTACTAATGGGTAGGTGGTAACTAATAAAAGTTAGTGTTTTACACCCGGTTCGCAAAATCCGTCTCGATGGACACCCACAACCTGCGAGTTTGGATACCGTATCGTGGAATAATTGCCAGCGGAACAAACCAATCAAGTTGATACGTGAAATGAACTGGTGTAGATAGATACGAGCAGACCCCTGACGGCCATGCGTAAAAAAGCCTGGAAAACCACCACAGATGCCGTAGCAGTACAACGCGACCGTTTCACCTACACCAGGTGGATAATGGCAACTAAGATGTATTTCGAGTGTGTCCTGCTAACTAGAACACAAAGTCAACAGACTCAGATAACGTATCGCCGAACGTCATGACACACCAGCTCGCGCCATTCATAGAGAATATAGTCAGTTTCTATATAAAAAACGCCGCTCCTGGCGAACTCGCAGGGATTCCGCCGGAGAATATAAGGTTCTGAGACGCACAGTAGTACACGGTATACCATGACAGACCTCGGCGGATTTCACGACCACATCGCACGGATAGACCTCAGCGACGGTGACGTCGCCTACGAGGGGATCGACGAGGAAGACGCAAAGAAGTACATCGGCGCGCGCGGGCTCGGGGTGAAGTACGTCTTCGACCAGGGACCGGACGTCGACCCACTGGGTTCGGACAACCTGCTCGCGTTCATGAACGGGCCGTTGACCGGCACACAGGTAACGATGAGTGGACGAATCGCGGTCTGTACGAAATCACCGTTGACGAACACGGTGACGGACTCCCACCACGGCGGCTGGAGTGGCGCGCGCCTCAAATGGGCTGGCTTCGACGGCCTGCTCTTCGAGGGTGCGGCCGACGACCCAGTGTACGCCTACGTCGAAGACGGTGAGGTCGAACTACGGGACGCCTCCCATCTGTGGGGTAAGGGAGTTCACGAGACCCGTGACATCATCGGCGAGGAAATCGACGGCGAGTACGGCAAGAACCTCTCGATAATGACGACAGGTCCCGGCGGCGAGAACGAGGTGCGCTACGCCTGCATCGTCAACGAGGACGACCGCGCGTCGGGTCGGGGTGGGACAGGCGCAGTCATGGGCTCGAAGAACCTCAAAGCGATTGTCATCAAAGCGCGGACGAAGATGCAAAAGCCGAAAGACCCCGAAACGTTCCAGCAGGGGCACAAACAGGCGATGCAACTCATCCGTGAATCCGACGTCACCGGTCCCAACGAGGGCGGTCTCTCGGTGTACGGAACGAACGTGCTAATGAACGTCTCCGAGGAGATGGACGGACTGCCGGTTCGGAACGCGCAGTATACGTCCACGCGCGCGGAAGCTGAAGCTGGCACACCCGAAGCGAACATCGACGCAGAGAAAGTCAGCGGTGAGAACGTTCGCGAGAACATCCTCGTCGACGAACCGACGTGTCACTCCTGTCCGGTCGCCTGCAAGAAAGAAGTCGAGGTACAGACGATGCACAAAGGCGAGGAGATGAACGTCCGGATGGAGTCCTACGAGTACGAGTCTGCGTGGGCGCTCGGACCGAACTCGATGACAGACGACCGTGATAAAGTCGCAGTGATGATCGACCGGTGTAACGACATGGCGCTCGACACCATCGAGATGGGGAACACGCTTTCGATGGCGATGGAAGCGACCGAAGAAGGACTCATCGAGGAGGGAATCAACTGGGGCGACGCCGATGAGATGATCTCGATGATAGAGGCGGTGGCTCACCGCGAGAGCGACCTCGCAGATGCACTCGCAGAGGGTGGCAAGCGAGCAGCCGAGGAGTTCGGCGACCCAGACATCTCCATGACCGTCAAAGGACAGGGGATTCCAGCGTACGACCCACGCGCAGTCAAGGGAATGGCAATCGGCTACGCCACCTCGAACCGTGGTGCCTGTCACCTGCGCGGCTACACGCCAGCGGCAGAGATTCTCGGAATTCCCGAAGCGGTCGACCCCCGCGAGTGGGAGGGCAAAGGCGAACTCTGTGCGATGTTCCAGGACCTGCACGCCATCAGCGACTCCTTCGACATCTGCAAGTTCAACGCCTTCGCCGAAGGCATCGAGGAGTACGTCCTCCAGTACAACGGGATGACCGGTCTCGACGTCACCGAGGACGAGTTGATGGAAGCAGGTGAGCGTATCTACACACTCGACCGCTACTACAACAACCTCGCCGGGTTCGACGGCGACGACGACTCCCTCCCTGCGCGGTTTGTCGAGGGTGAGGAGAAAGCGATTCCCGGACAGGGTGGCTCCGAGGGTGACCTCGCCGAACTCGAAGAGATGAAAGAAGAGTACTACGAGGTTCGTGGCTGGGTCGACGGCGTCGTGCCGGACGAACGACTCGACGAACTCGGTATCGACATCGGACCGGGAACCGGCGTCAGCGCTGGCGGACAGGCCGCCTCCGGCGACTGACTCGCGCCAACTTTCCTTCCGACAGTGCTGTTTCGGATTCTCGACATCAAGACACAATGACAGAAGATGAATTCGACCTGACGTTCCAGATAGAGTCCAGACTGATGAGCCACGGCGTGTACGTCACACAACTCGAAGAGTCCACCCACGCGGATGAGGAGAAAACGTACCACGTCACCTACGAGTCGATTGCAGCGGACAACGGCGTAATTCCCCACCGAGAGATTGGACGGGTGATCAACGTGTTTCGAGATGTACACGACGACGACTGGGAGGGTGCCGAAATCGAGGGAACGGTGCTGAGTCTGGAGGAAGAACAGCTCGGACACTGGCACGTCGAGTCGGCGTGGCTCGAGGAGTTACACAACGGAGACCTCTCGGAAGTAGAATTCTCCGAGCGCGTCATCGAGACAGTTCAACCGGCGCGTTGACGACGACCACCTCCCGTATGTCGAGTGCGGTTTCGAACTCGTCGAGACGGCCGAGTTGGCGTCCCGCTCGTCGGAACTGTGCAGTGTGTGCCCGCCGAATCGCGTCGCTCTCGCGCGCACTGAAACCGAGTTGTTCTCCAACCTCGTCCCAGTGTCCAGCGTCGACGAGGTAGTACACCAGTCCGTCACCGTCGTCGATGCGCTCGAACTGTCGGTCGTAGATGGCTCGCTGAGTGCACACGTGTTCGTGAGCGCGTTCGAGAAGTTCCGAGAGACGTTCCAGCGTGACGCTCGCTTTCGCACCGGCGAGCAGAACAATCTGGCCTGAAAACGGGTGGCTGGTCTCGGCCATCTCTCATCCACCTGCGCGCATCGCCTTCTGTGC
>PUMG01000137.1 GCA_003551265.1 Halovenus sp. | reverse complement strand
GCTCGTTCGCAGGCATGATGAGCGCCTCGCCCGCCTGCACCTCGAACTCCTGGTCGTTGATGGTGATGTGGGCAGTTCCGTCGACCACCTCCAGCAGCGCGTCGTGTGGCGCAGTGTGTTCGCTGATGCGCTGACCTTCGTCGAGTGCGAACACCGTCACCGTGGTTGATTCTCTGTCGATCACCGTTTTGCTGACGATTGCATCGTCCTGATACTCGAGCAGGTCTGCCGGGTCGAACACCGATGCCGAGAACTTGTCTGACTGGACTGTTGACTCACCCATATCAGTTCTTGGTGGGTCGTTTCCGTAGACGTTTTCCCGTACATCTTCGACAGAGACGGCGTCACATATTCACCCGTCAGTCACGGGTTTCGGGCGCGGGTGTTTCGGGAGTGCTCTCCCACGCACCCACATCTGCATCCACATCCTCGACCACCTCTTCGGTCACGACCAGTTTTGTTCCGCTGGTCGATTCGAGCTTTCGGAGGGCGTCGGGCGACCCGAGCGCAAAGAGGCAGTCTTCCGGCTGAATCTCACGGTCACGTTTCGGGAGGGTCCACACGTCGCCATCCGGAGTACGAACCGCGATGGTCGTCACCGCGAGCGACCCGAGCGTGCTTCCAACCAGCGGGCTGTCTACGGTAATTTCGACGACACTCATCGTCTCTTCGCCGTGTCGAAGCATCGCGGCGAACTCCCTGTCCGGTTGGGGAGCCGTTGGAAGCGTCATCAGCCGATGTCTGTCAGCCGGGTCGATGCGCTGGGCAACCGCTTCGTCCGTGGCGACGGTGACGACATTATCGACGGCCGCTCGCAACTCCCCGACACCGAGACGCTCGCTCTTGCCCTCGCTATCGAGGCGCCACAGCTGAACCGTATCGCCCGGAGTTGCACCGAACGGCGGGTCCCCACGAAGAGCAACTGCCATCGACTTTGGAGGGAGTGTCGGCCCGAGTCCCGCAACGCGCTGGCCGACTGCGAGATACTCGACGGTGCCATCGTCAGCGAGGTCGATGTCGACGTATCCGATGTCGTGTTCTTCGGTCAGACGGACCGTCAACCGTGTTCGTAACTCGGCAAGGGTCAGTCCCCGGGGGAAATCAAGCGTCTTCCCGGCGAGCGCTGTTTTGGTCTTCTCTGCAACGGGGTCGTAGCCGTCTATGTCTTCGACGTCTTCGGGGAGCGTCACGGTGATAAACCGGCCGGTTGCTCGAACGATGGGACTGAAATCTGGCTGCAGTCGCGTCCAGCCGACTCGGTCGGAGGCGCCTGCTTTCGTCCCGACGTAGCGGCCACCGTAGGAGGCAACACCAGCGGAGATGAACACCGCGATGTTGAGCAACGCCTCGGCCGTCGTCAGCGGGTCCTCACCGTCTCCAACGAACTGGACGAAGACGAGGCGAGTGTTGAGGTATATTGCAACCACGCCGAGTCCGATGATGAGTGTGGCCCCTTCCGGAAGCGTGCTTCGGACTCTGGCGCGAAAGACGAACGCAGTGAGCGCCGTCACCGTGGCAGCAAGCAGCGACAGTCCGATAATTCTGAGCGTCGCTTCGACCAGCGGATGGGTGAAGATGGTGGCGAGAAGGCTCACTGTACCACCCCCTCGAACTGCTTGAGACGGTCACGCTTTCCGACGACAATCAGCACGTCCCCGGGCTGGAGCTCTGTCGACCCGCGGGGCGCAAGGAGGCGTTCACTCCCACGGCGAATCGCCAGAATTGCGACCTCGTAGGCATCGCGAACCTGTAACGCGGCGATGGTGTTTCCAGCGATCGAACTGTCTGCGGTGACGGTCACCTTTCGGAACTGATTTCCGCGCTGTTTGAGGATGCCGATTGCCTCGTACTCGCGTTGTTTGCCGCGCGAGTGGACGACCGTTCCCGCGAAATCGTGTTCGATGATACGTCGGGCGTCGCTCGGACGAAGCGCGAGGGTTATCTGGCCCTGCCCACCGGTTGTTGTCGGTGCTTTCGGGGTTCGTGATTCGGCGTCTTCGTCAGTGTCCGTATCTGCTTCGCCGTTGTTCTCTTCGGGCGTCTCCTTTGGCTGTTCAAATCCATCGGTTCGGGCACTGACAACCGGACCCGTGACGTCCGTCTCTGGGAGCTGTATCGTAACTACGTCCCCGCGAGCGACGCCAGTCGGCAGAAGTGTCTGAATCGTGACCGCACGTTTTCCGGATGGAACTCGACGTGAGAGACCAGCAGCGCTCGGTGCGGCAGCTATCTGCACCCGGCCTTTCTTGTCGAGGGTGACAGACGCCTCGGCGAGTTCGTGGTCGGTCAGCAACCGTTCTTCGAGACGGCTCTCCAGTTCGGACAGCGAGAGGTTCGCCGGAAACTTCCACGAGCCAGACCGGAGTTGTTCGCGGAGTTCGTCGGGAAGCGGTGGATAGCCTTCGATGTCGTGGACCTCACCGACCGGTCGCAGCCGAATCTGTCCGTAGGAGTCGACTCGCTCGGCGATGTCGGTAGAGAGCTTCGCCTCCCGAATCGATTTGAGGGTAATCGCCCGGGGGATGGAGCCGCCGAGTTTGTCGCCCTGGCCGTGTGCCCACAGGCACGCCATCAGGATGACCAACACCGCGATGATACCGGTCCAGCTTTCGGACAGGTCGGGGTCCAGAACACCCATCAATCCTCCCGAGACGCCAGCGAGAGCACCGCCGAGAGCAACGACACCAAGGCCAGGCACGGTTATCGACGTGAAGTATTTGAACCCGAACCCGATCGCGAACGCGATGAACGCCGGAAAGATACCAGCCAACAGCCCCAGATACACACCAACCAGTATCTCACTGACCGGGATTGCAGTCATTGATATCGGCCAGTGTCTGACGACATATAGGAGTCGCGCTCTGTATCCGTGAGTTTTTGACCGTGTGTCGAGTAGGCGAGATATGTCCCGCGTGACCGATTCTGAGAAACGCCGGTCGCCGTCGTTCGGTTCGGACGTCCTCGGCGGGTTCGTCGGCGGCGTCCTCGCGTTCGTTCTCGGCTTCATCGCAACGGCGGTGCTGACGGAGGCCGACGAGAACCTCGAACTGGCCGAGGACCTCATCTCTTCGACTGGTCCCGGCGGAGTTGCAGTCTCCGAGTTTCTCCCCGAGTGGTATCAGGTCGTCAGCTGGGTGTTTCTCGAGAACCACCAGGTGTCTGTCTCCGTGAGTGTTCGAGAGGAACTCGGCGGCGATTTCGTCAGCGAGTACACCGAGACGCTTCTGCCAGCAGCCTCAGAACTCCAGTTGCTTCCCCCGCTGTTGCTGGCTGCTGCTGGGTTTCTCGTGGCGAGGCGGTACTCACGCACTGGTTTCGACGATGCTGCACTTGCCGGTGCGACTGTCGTCATCGGATACCTCCCCGGTATTCTCGCGGTTCTCTACGTCGCGTCGTTCGAGGTCGTCATCCCCATTTTCGACGCCGTGGCGCTCGAAATCTCTCCGGAACTCGTACAGACCGTTCTCATCGCGGGTCTTGCCTATCCGCTCATCTTCGGTGCGCTGGGTGGGCTGCTCGCATTCGCCATCGAACAACAACGAGACTGAGAGGTACTCCGGTTACCGGTGAAGCGAACTATCTACGCGACGTCGGTCACCGACTCAGATACCGCTCGTGAGCAGTCATCCAGGTGCTCGCCTGTGGCTCTTCGGGATCAGTCGGTATCTCGACCAGCGCTGGCGCGTCCAGTTCGACGGCTTCCTGTACCGTACTCACGATTTCGTCGGGTTGACTCGCTCGTCTCGTCTCCATGCCCATCCCATCAGCGATAGCGGTAAAGTCGAGTGGTGTGCCCGCCCAGCTGTACGTCTGCTCGGGTAGCTCGAAGGAGCGCCCAGCCTCCTCGCTGATGATGGCGTAGTCGCTGTTGTTGAAAACGACGACCGTCACCGGCAGTCCCTCGCTCGCAGCAGTGTGGAGTTCGTGGACACACATCATCAGCCCGCCGTCGCCGGTCAACACGACGACGTCCGAGTCAGGATTGGCGAGCTGTGCCCCGATTGCCGAGGGGAGACCAGTTCCCATGGTCGCCCACGACCCGGGGTTGACGTACGACCGTGGCCCGGCCGCCTCG
>PUMG01000200.1 GCA_003551265.1 Halovenus sp. | reverse complement strand
GGGTCGTCGAACCAGTCGAGGTAGTAGCCCGGGCTGTGCGTTCCACACTCCAGCCCGATGAGCGCCCGGAACCGGTCGGGGTATCTATCGCCTAACTGCAAGATGACGTTTCCGCCGATGCTCGACCCCATGTAGACGGGGTTGTCGAGTTTGAGCGCATCCGCGATGCCGACGATGCTCTCGACGAACCGGTCGGCGGTGAGGGTGTAGTCTTCCGTCCACCACGCCTCGGTCATTGGTGGGAGTGACTTGCCGTGGTGTGGCAGGTCGTAGGCGATGACGCGGAAGTTCTCCGTTATCTCGTCGTCTTCGAGGAGATGTCGCCACTCCTGTCCGTGGTTGCCAGCCGTGTGCTGACAGATGAGCGGGATGCCGTCGTCCGGCCCACGCTCTTCGTAGTAGACACGCTGGGTGGTGCCCTGAATGTCGACACCGACGTACTTTCCAGTAATCTCTTCGTGCTCGCCGTGTGCAGGTGGTGTAAGACTCATTGGTGGATGTCTCAGTTGTTGGCCTCGCGCATCAGGTCGAGCGCCCGCTGGAACGGACGCAGGTTCTGGAATATCTTCCGGTTGTTCCCGTGCAGCTCGAGGTGGTTGTCGTCGCCTCTGACTTTCGTCCGATAATTGGAGGCGATAATTTCGTTGTTGTGGGCGGGAGGAATCTCCTGAACGAACTCCTCCCACGCCTGCTTGCTCCCCTGCACGCCAAACGACCACTCGTCGTTCGTGCCGGGTTTTGGGACGACGTCCACGACGTTGCCACGGTTCATCTCGATGAGGAACTCGTCGTCTTCGATCTGGATGAGAAAGTTCTCGTCGAACCTGTCGTGGCCACGGACGCTCATCTCGTCGTCCTGATTGACTGTTTGCTTGTACTCCTGCCACCACTCGTGTGTGCCGAATTCTGTGTCTGCCATAGTCTGTACTCCCGGAGTCATTTCTCCGCTCCGGGGTGGCACAAGATTCCACCTGAAACCTGCTTAGTTATACCCGGCGTATCCAGACAGAAGCGAATCTTACCCGCGAGAGGGGTAGCACAGGTCGAAATGAGGCTCCCGTACGCCGAGATTTCCAGAGGAATAATCCGGAGTTATCGCGCGTACAGAGACATTTCTGCAACTACGCCTATTACACTGTGTTTCGTATCGAACCCAGCCATGTCACAACCTCATACAGAGTACGACCTGTTCCTCGACGGGGAGTTCACCGCTTCGGAGAGCGACGAACGAGTGGAGGTCGCCTACCCGTACGACGGAACAGTGTGGGCAACAGTTCCAGCAGGGACTCGAGGGGATGTCGACAACGCGGTTGCTGCGGCCAGCGCGGCGTTCGAGAGCGAAGAGTGGGGAAACCTGTTACCAGACCAGCGTGCGAGCATCATCGAGCAGGTCGCTGATGTACTCGACGACCACGCAGAGGAACTGGCCGAGCTAGAAACTCGCCAGAACGGCAAACTCATCCGCGAGATGCGCGGACAGATGGGGAGTCTCGGGGAGTGGTTTCGATACTTTGCGGCCCGCTGTCGGACTGCGGAGGGGCGGACAATACCGGTCGCAAACAAGGACGGACAGTTTCACACCTACGTGACAAAAGAGCCGTACGGCGTCGTCGGTGCGGTGACGCCGTGGAACTCGCCACTCTTGTTGACGACGTTCAAACTGGCTCCCGCCCTCGCCGCTGGCTGTACGTTCGTTCACAAGCCGAGTTCGTACACGCCAGTGAGTGCGCTTCGTCTCGCAGAGATTCTCCACGGGGAGGGCGGATTGCCAGCAGGCGTCTACAACGTCGTGACGGGTTCGGGTGGAACAACAGGAGATGCACTCGTCAGCCACGAGGATGTCCACAAGGTGGCCTTCACCGGCAGCACGGATGTTGGCCGGTCAATCGGTGCTCGTGCGGGTGAGTCACTCGTTCCTGTCTCGCTCGAACTGGGTGGCAAGAGTCCGAACGTCGTCTTTCCGAGCGCAAACCTCGAAAACGCGATTAACGGCGTTATCAAGGGGATATTCGCCGCGACGGGCCAGACCTGTCTGGCGGGTTCGAGGGTGTTCGTCCACGAAGCGATTGCCGATGAGTTCATCCACCGCCTCACTGAACGTGCCTCGACAGTCGAACTCGGTGACCCGATGGACCCCGAAACTGAGATGGGACCGGTCGCCTTCCGGGGCCAGCTAGAGACGAACGTATCCTACGTCGAGGCTGCCGAGAGAGAAGGCGCAACTGTGGCTTACGGCGGCGAACAACCGGAGGGACTGCCGGGTGAGTGTTTCTTCGAACCGACCGTACTCACCGACGTCGACAACGAGATGACTGTTGCACAGGAGGAGATCTTCGGACCTGTCGCCAGTGTTCTGACCTTCGAGGACGAACACGAGGTGCTCGCGCTCGCAAACGCCTCGGATTTTGGTCTCGCTGCGGGTGTCTGGACGGAGGACATGCGCCAGGCCCACCGATTCGCCGAGCAAATCGACGCCGGAACCGTCTGGGTCAACGAGTACCGGACGCTGGCGTACAACGCACCGTTCGGCGGATACAAAGACAGTGGGCTGGGACGCGAACTCGGAGCAGAAGGGATGGACGCGTATCTGCAGACGAAAACAGTCTGGGTCGACCGTGCTGGCGAGGTCGAAGACCCGTTCACACTCGGCTAGGTCGGGAGCCTGAACTCCTCTCTTTGTGCGAGGAGAGAAACAACCTGTTTACGGCGAGGGGATGTCACGCGGGAACTTCGTAGCCAAGGTCTTCGAGTGCGGTCACCGCGGCACGTGGGAGCGTTCCGAGAATCGGACCGGCGGGTTCGAGTCGTCTGTAGGCGGGGTTGACCTCCTCGAACAGAATCGTACAGCTGTCATCGATAGATTCCCAGACGGTCACCTCGACTGCCGGGTGTTCCATCTGCTGGCGGTACGGTCTCTCGACGATCTCTATCTGGGCTCCTGAGGTGTCGTGCTGGACGTGGTGTCTGTCTGCCATTGTTCGATATCAGCTCGAACGGTTCCGTCCAAAACCGAGTCTTCCCTGGACGGTCGCGTCCGAAACCGGGTTACACAGTCTCGGGTGTCTCGATTATATAGCCCTTTCGAAGTGGTAAGACCTAACTAGCCACACTGATGAACGAACTGCAGTCACAGCAGCGAGAGGCAGTAATTCGTGCTGTACAGGAGTAAGAGAGACTTACTGGGGTCGTACGTAATTTGTTCCGACCGTACCGGACCGTTCTCGGATTTCGGCTCCCCTGGTCTCCCGGACTGCAGCGAGAAATTGATGATGACGGATTATTCGTCCGATAGGGACGCACGACCCTTTGACTGGAAGCGGTCGGTTCCTATCCTCTCGGGCCGAACTCGTCCTCGTAGGTCTGATACACCTGCCAGTGTGCTTCGATCTCTCCCCAGGGGTCCGGCGCACAGGCGAAGTCGTGTTTCCAGAGCAGTTCGCTCACGACGCCAGTACCCTCGGCACGAGGTTTTTCGGAACGTCGCTCCAGGGGGTTCGTTTCGAGGTCACGCTCCCACGCACCGGAAGTGATTCTGTAGCAGTAACCGATGTCCCCCTCTGCGTGTTCTTCCCAGCAGTCGCTTCGGTCGTGTGAATGTAGCTCGTCACCCAGTTGTTTCGCCTCCCCAACGTCCAGATACTCGCGTACCTCGTCGTCGACGAGGTCGACGACCACGTACACACCGCGAGCGTCGAGTGGTACTTTCGCGACGTCTGTGAGCGGGCCGGTGAACTGGTAGCTAGCTATCTCCATATGTGAATGAAAACCGTCCCGGCACTTAAGAATGCGTGCCCAGCGACACTAGGGCAGCGTTATCTCGACTTCGAGTACCTCACTGTCGTCCTCGGTTATCACTTCGAGAGCGTACGTCCCTGGCGTCAACGTCTCGGTCTCGATAGCCGCGGTCGTCTTCTCGGTCTCGTCCGGAGCGAGGTCGACAACAGCGACGGACTCCGTCGCGTTGGCCCCGAGGTCGTCTTCGTCCTCGGCGAGGCGGTACTCGGTAGCCTGGATGGTCCCGTGACCACCGGTGTTCGTCACGTCAGCCGAGACGTTGAGTGACTCGCCTAGTGCAACCTCGTCGGGTGCGTCGACAGCGTCGAGTTCTGCTGTGCCCACGTCGATGAGGCCCGCCAGGTACTGTTGAATCAACACCGCATCCACGATGGTGATGTTACCGGTGCGCTGGACGTCGGCCAGGTCCTCGTTGAACGTCCTGTTGTCCTCCAGTATCCCCGCGAGGTACTGCTGTATTTTCACCGCGTCGACGATCCCTATCTCGTCGTTTTCCCGGACATCGCCAACGGCGTGGTCAGGAATCGGCTCGTACACCTGTGCAGTGGTTTCTACCGTGTCGTTCGCGGTTTCGACGGCCACGTCGACTGTGGGTACGTCCGCTTCGACCGTCTGGGAGACGAGTTCACCCGTCCACGTCTCGCCGGGGTCGAGGCTCACACCCGTTGCGTTGTCTCGGGACTCACTGTCGACGAACAACTCGACGTCCTGCTCGCCTGCCGTCCCGCCGGCGTTGACGACTGTCGTGTTGACCACCAGTTCGTCACCCACCTCGACAGGCGGGCCAACGTCGGCGTTCGCCACCACGTACAGCGGCTGATTCACGTCGAGTTCGAAATCGAGGGCGGTCGTCTCGTCGTCGGATACCTCGACACCTGTCTCGAAGGCAGGTTCGTACGCGGGGTGGAACGCACTCACGTTGTAGCTTCCGGTGGGGAGACCGAGTTCGTAGCTTCCGTCGTCATCAGTAAAGCCAACGTCGACGAACCCGGTCGTCTCGTTCACGCCAGCAACCGTCGCGTTCTCGACCGGGTCTCCGGTCTCGCTGTCTGTCACGTCACCGGCAATTGTCCCCGTCGCGTCGACGATGTCAAACGGTGCCGACCCGGATGTGAACGTCGTGTCGTCGATGAGGCTAATCGACGCCTCGTACTCGTCGGGGTCGGGTGGGTTCTCGACTGCGTCGTTTATCATGGCAACCGCGACCGTCTCTCCCGGCTCGATGGTTGGCGGGTCGAAAAAGGATGGACCCATATCGACGGTCACCGTCTCTCCATCAGCGGAGGACGACACAGTGACCGGTTCGATGAGGTCGCCGTCGACCAGCACGAACAGGTCGAGTTCGCCGACGTCAGAGAGGTCGGCCCCCGTCCCCGAGTAATCGATCTCCACCTCTTCGAGCGTCTTCGTCTCGTCGGCGACCGAGAGCGTTCCCCACAGGTGGTCCGTGTTCGCCCCGGTTTCGAGGTCGTCCACGAAGACGAACGCCGGGTCTTCGTCGGGTTGTGGCGACAGTTCGACGTCCAGTTCGGTCGTCTCCCCGTCGGTTATCGTCACGCCGAGTTCGAGTGCTGGTTCGTACCCTTCCTCGACGAATCCGACCGCATACACGCCCTCGTCGAGGGGGAGGTCGTACTCGCCGTCAGCGTCTGTCGTCGTCGTTTCGAAGCTCGCATCGTCGGGACTGGCCGCGATTACGGTGACGTTCTCGACTGGGTCACCGCTCACTTCGTCGGTCACCTCTCCACTCAGGGTTCCGGTTGTCTCGAACGCGACAGGGGTGGTGGCCGACACGACGCCGACGAGCACCACCGCACAGAGAGCGACGAGAATCAGTGTGACTGCCGTGCGCCGTCGTATCAATGGGGTGGAGCTTACGCGAACCATACACACAGTTATCGCTTCGTTACTGTCGGTTTGTTGTTTTGACTCAAAACACTACCGGTTACCCTGCCAGAACGACCGCGAGTAGGCCCGTACGGTTCCATCAGCGGGAGGGGCAGTGACGAGACTCACGAGGATGAACGAGAGATACGCGACGAGAACACCGACGAATCCGTAGTGCATACCGAACGTCAGCTCTGACGGGAGGACGCCGACGTCGGGAAACAGCAAAATCGTGAGCGACGGGCCGAGGAGCAACGAGGCGACGCCACCTGCGGCGGTTGCTCTGTTCCAGTAGGCGCCGAGGAAAACCGGTGCAGATGTCGTCGCGAAGCCAACGACAGCGAACTCGATGAGTGGGAAGATTCCTGCAGGTCGACCGAGGGCGAGCGCAACTGACACGGCGATGACGAGCGCGAGCAGTAGCTGTGTGACTCTGACCTCGTGACGCGGTGTCGCCTCTGGGTTCACGAACTCGCGGTAAACGTCGCGGCTTATCATCGAACTCATGGTGAGCGCGACGGAGTCGGCGGTCGACATGAGTGCCGCAGTTGCCCCAGCCATAGCGATACCGAACACGACCGGATGGAACAGTGTCTCGATGAGCAGCGGAATGACGTAATCCGGGTTCTCTGGTGCAGGAATCACACCAACCGACCAGACACCGAGGACGGCACCGAAGAAGTAGACAGGGATGGCGACGATGGCGAACAGAAAGCCCGCGCGGTGCATGACGGTGTCGTCACCCGCAGAGAAGTATCGCTGAATCGTGTGCGGGTAACCCGGCACCCCGAACGCGAACGCGAGTGCTGCCGTGACGACTACGAGTGGCGTCCAGTTCTCGATTGGGCCGGTCATGCTGAGGAGGTCCGGTGTCTCTGCGAGGGCATCCTCGGCGAGCGCGCTGCTGTCGACGACGAAGACCACGTAGAGCACCACGCCGCCGAGAACGCCGAACAGGACTGCCGACTGTACTGTGTCCGACCAGATGACGCCCCGATATCCTGCGATGTGGATGTAGACCAGCATGAACGCCGCCATCGCCAGCACCGCCTGCACGTAGGGAATATCGACGAGCGCGTCGAGGGCAACCCCACCACCGATTAGCTGGCCCGCAATCAGTGCAATCATGAAGATACCGGTCACGCCGAGGTAGAGAACGCTCAGGAGGGGACTCGCGTAGCGCTCACGGACGTACTCCGAGGGAGTCACGACGTCCATCTCACGGGAAACGGTGAACAGCGTCGTGCCGACAGTCGAGAAGAACAGCGTGTACAACACGGCCGCGATGGCGAGAAACGAGAACGCACCCAGCCCCGTCTGAGAGGCGGTGGCACCGATACCGAAGACAGTGAACGCGCTCAACACCGTGGCCACGAGTGTGAGTCCGAGCACGAACGTCCCGACGGTTCTGTCGGCGACGTAGAAGTCTGTGGGTGTGTAGGTAGTGAACCGGGAGGCGTAGACGCCGATGAGTAACACACCCAGCAGATACAGAACGAACACGGCCTGTGCGATTGTTACCGGCATGGGCCATCCCCCAGATGCGTCCTGTCCATTCAGGCCACCTCCCTCTGGACGAGTCCAAGCGCCAGCCAGGCCACGACGAGCATGATTCCCACGACGACAAGCTGGAGCCAGAGCCACGCTGGAAGTCCCAGCGAGAGCGCCGTCAACTCCTCGAATGCGTAGAGGTGACCCACGGCGAGTGTGAGAAGCACCGCGAGTAACAGGAGAAAGACGTACTTCGCGGTCGGAAGCGTCAGCCTCCCAGTTTGGTTACTGCACATGAATCAGGTGAGAATACCACCGGGGTATATTTTTCGATGTCGTCATCGACATCCATCTGAATCCGGGCGTTCATGTGTCCTGCTCCCAGAAACGACACCATGAAACAGGTTATTGCCGCCCGCTCGGACCTCGGGATGGGAACGGGAAAGCTGGCGGCACAGGTTGCACACGCCTCGCTGCAGGCGTACGAGGAGGCGTCGCCGGGGGACCAGCGCGAGTGGAAAGGAGGCGGACAGAAGAAAGTTGTCGTGCGGGTGACGAGCGAACGCGAACTGTTCGAACTCGCCGAGAAGGCACGACTGGATGGACTTCCACACGCCATCGTCCGTGACGCTGGCCACACCGAACTCGAACCGGGTACCGTAACGACGCTCGCAGTCGGGCCTGCACCTGAGGCGTCCGTCGACGCAGTGACGGGTGACCTCTCGCTCTATTGACGATTACTGATAGTTCAGCTCGTCAGCTCCCATCTGTGGAGTGAGCTGTGCGAGTTCGAGCAGTCGGGCTGCGTGCTCGGCTTTCGCCAGCAGAACCTCGTTCCACGAGGGTGGGTTGGGTACGGTCTGTTCGTCGAGAAGCGCTTCGGGAACTGCCAGCGTGTCTGCAGGAACGCCGCTGTCGCCACCGACCGCGAAGTGCGTCGACCCGATTTTCATTACCAGCGGTCGGTCGAGACGTGTAATCCCCTCGGTCGTGCCGTAGAGCTGTTTGTTTACCCGCTCGTGCTGGTCACGACACATCTTCACCATGTCATCACCGCTCGGTTCGACGTACAGGCGGCCCAGGTAGTAGCCGCTCGAGAACTGTTCGAACATGCGCTCCGCCACTGTGTATCCCGCCAGCACACATAAATTATCTGGCGAATCTTTATTAGGAAGTTCATTCACAGAACTGCACCGCCCAGCAGCCGTACGTTTATATTGCAGGACAGATTACGTTACGTAAATGGACTCTGCGGAATTCCTCGATTTGCTGGGGAACGAGAACCGGCGGCGGATTCTCCAGTTGCTGGCACGGAAGCCGTGTTACGTGACAGAGATAAGCGAGTACCTCGGGGTGAGTCCCAAGGCAGTCATCGACCACCTCCGAAAGCTCGAGGATGCGGGGCTGGTGGAGAGTCGGACCGACAGCAGGCGACGGAAGTACTTCTCCATCGACCGGCACGTCCGCCTCGAAGTGAACCTCTCACCGTACGAGTTCGGGACGAAAAGCGCATATCCGGCGAGTTCCCGGCTCGACCTGACGTCGTGTCGGCGTGTGAGCATCGACCTCGACACCGAGGCGCTCTCGCAGTCAGGAGTACTCAACAGCGACTCTCCACCCGTAGAATCAACAACAGATGGCCAGACTGATGACGAGAGCGAAGAGGTGGATCCGCTCGACGAGGAGGCTCTCGACCAGCAGGAGTTCGGGTCCGGACAGCGTCTACTCACGACTTCTCACGAGAGTGTCGTCGAACTGGCCACACAGCTGCAGAACCTGAAGCAACTCGAACGTGAACTTTCGCTGGCACAGCGCTGGACACAGGGTCGGATAACGGAGCTTCGTGAGGCGCTTTCGAGAGCAATCGGCAACGGTGACCCGCGGCTGATTTCTGACCTGTTGCTCGCGCTCGATGACGGCGGTAAGCGGTCGGAGTCACTCAGTCGGGAACTCGACGTGCCGGTATCCGTCGTCGAGGATGTCCTCGAAGAGTTGGCACTCGACGGTGTCGTCTACCGGGAGGGCCACCGCTGGTTCCTCGACCGCTGAGCGATTGGAATTATCCTACGTCACTCACCACGGTGGTCTCGTCGCTCGATGAGTGCGAGATCGACAAAGTGAATGGCGCGCTCGCCGTCCTGTGTCGTCGCCTCGACTTCGATTGGGACGAGTCCTGTGCGCTCGTCCCAGGGTTCTTTATTACCGATCGTCGCAGTGACAGTGAGCTCGTCGCCAGCGTAGACAGGACGCCTCCAGCGGAGTTCGTCGACGCCGACTCCGGCAACGACGGCAGTCTCCGACAGGAGCGCATCGACGAGCTGGCGCATACAGACCGCAGCAGTGTGCCAGCCGCTTGCGAACAACTCGCCAAAGTGGGTCTGCGCGGCCGCATCCGGATCGACGTGAAACGCCTGCGGGTCGAACTCCCGCGCGAACGCGATGATGTCCTCTTCTGTGAGCGTTCTGGAGCCGAGTGCGAACGAACTGCCCTCCTCGAAATCCTCGTAGTGTCGTCTGTCCATCTCTTTTCGTGCTATGGCCCGGGAAAGCTATAAATCAGTCCGCCAAGAATCTGGATTGTCTCATGACCACAACGACGATGATAGAGCTTTTTATCGATGGTATCGCACGGGGGCTCGTCTTCGCCCTCCTCGGTGCCGGTATCACGCTGGTGTTCGGGCTAGGAAACATCCTCAACATCGCAATCGGTGTCTTCGCTATCATCGCGCTCATCGCCACTGTGCAGTTGCTCGCGGTCTCTTCGAGCGTCGCCGTTGCCGCGGTCGGTGGGCTGGCATTCGTGGCCGTGCTCGGCCTGGCCGTCGACCGGACGCTACTGTCGCTCGTCTACCGCAAAGACGGTGAGGAGCGGATTCTGCTCGGTATCTTCGTGACGCTCGGACTGATGTTGTTCTTCGAGGGTGTGCTGTTCGTCGAGTTCCCCGAAGGGTTTACCCTCTCACACGGCATCCCGTCGCTCACGGTCGCTGGCGTCAGCGTGCGTGGGTCGACACAGATAATCATCCTCATCTCCAGCATCGTCCTCTTGCTCCTGTTTCTGTTCCTCAACCTGACCTATCTCGGCAAGGCGACCCGGACGGTGTTTCAGGACGAGACGGGCGCGCTCCTGTGCGGCATCAACCCACGACGGATACAGACGCTTATTTTCGTCGTGAGCGTCGTCTTCGCTGGTCTCGCGGGCATTCTCCAGGGGTTCGAAACTGACTTACGACCCGCAGCAGCGTTCGAACTGACCGTCTTCGCCATCATCGTCTCTATTGTCGGCGGCGTCAGAAACATCCGTGGGACCGTCGTCGCTGGTCTGTTGCTCGGTCTCGTCATCACGTACGCGAACTTCTTCATCGGGGCGTTCGTCGCCAAGATGATACTGTTCGGCGTGGCAGTGGTGGTCCTGTTGCTCCGCCCGGAGGAGATAGCATGAGCCGTCTGTTCACCTCGTCCGTCGACGCGCGGTGGGCCGCAGTGGCGCTCGCATTCCTGACGGTACTCCCACTGTACGTGATGGAGACCGCTGGAACGTACCAGGCACGACTTCTCGAACTGTTTCTCGTGTTCGCGCTCATCACGATGGCGCTCAACATCGTGTTCGCACACACCGACCAGCTGTTCCTGTTTACCGGTGCGCTCGCCGGTATCTCGACGTACACGACGGCTGCACTCGTCGACGCGACCGGAGTGACTGTCTGGCTTCTGTTCCCTGTGGGTGTTCTCGCCGCGGGGGGTCTCGGCGTTCTCGTCAGCTACGTGGCTGCACGGCTGAAGATGTCCATCATCGTCATCGCCATTCTCACGCTGAGCCTGCAGCTTGCGGCGACCGAGTTCTTCCAGGGTGCCCGGAGCATCACTGGCGGAACGACTGGTATCTCCTTCCCCGGGATGGAAGTTCCCTTCCTCGAAGAGGCGGCTGGACTGCCTCCACAGGTGGTGAACTACTATCTCCTGTTGGTCGTTCTCGCCGTCTCGTTCGTGCTCTACAGCCGGATGATGCGCTCACGCTACGGACTCGCGTTCGACGCGATTCGTCAGGACGAGGTCGCCGCAGAATCGATCGGTATCAACGTCGTGAAGTACAAGATGATAGCAGGGTTCACCGCTGCAGTTCTCATCGGTCTCGTCGGTCCGCTCTACGCCACAGCCGAGGGGCGAGTCACGCCCTCAGCGTTTACGTTTCAGTCGGTCGACGTGCTGGTGCTCATCATGCTCGTCCTCGGTGGGATGCGAACGATGCTCGGGCCGGTCGTGGGTGCCGCGCTCGTGATTCTCATCAACGAGCAACTCGACGTGTTCGGACAGTGGGAGACTGCTGTCTACGGGCTGTTGCTCATCGTCCTGTTCCTGTACTTCAACGAGGGAGTCGTCCCGAAAGTCGAGGAGTACGCCGAGCGATTCGAGCTGAAAGAACGGATACGACGACAGCTCGACCGGAATGGATGAAACCAGACGGGACAGCCCAAACGACTTTATGCCACCGACCGGAATCATCGGCTCACTATGCAGGTAGGTATTGGTCTCCCCAACACGCTGGATGGAACCGACCGGGACCTGGTTCTCGAGTACGCTCGTCGGGCGGATGCGGGTCCGTTCACGAGTATCGGAGTGTTCGACAGACTCGTTTACCACAGTCTCGACCCGATGCAGACGCTCGGTGTGTGCGCTGGTGTGACCGACGAGGTTCGACTCGCCACGTCGATAATCGCCGGTCCGCTCCGCAGTACGGCGATGCTCGCGAAGAAAGCCGCGACGCTGGATGTGCTCTCTGACGGACGGCTCACCCTCGGAGTTGCACTGGGTGCCCGACAGGACGACTACGAAGCAGCCGGTGCGGACTATCGGAGCCGGGGCCGGCGCTTCACCCGTCAGCTCGAAGAGCTTCGTCAGCACTGGGAGGGCGACGACATCGGTCCGGAGCCGGTTCAGCCGGGTGGCCCACAGCTTCTCGTCGGTGGCGAGAGCGACCCGGCCTACAAGCGAGTCGCCCGGTTCGCCGACGGCTGGATTGGTGCGGGCGGGCCGCCACGACGCTTTGGGAGCTGTGCCGAGAGCGCGACGGCCGCCTGGACGGAATCTGGCCGACCCGGAACGCCAGCGGTGTGGGGTCACGGCTACTTTGCACTCGGAGACGAGGAGACAGCCAGCGCGGGTGAGGAGTATCTGCTCGACTACTACGCCTTTACGGGCCCGTTCGCAGAGCGCATCGCGGATGGGTTGTTGACGACACCACAGGAAGTCGTCCAGTTCGTCCGTGGCTACGAGGAGCGCGGCTGTGACGAACTCATCATGTTCCCGACCGTCGGCGGTATCGAGCAGTACGAACGACTCGAACGCATCGTCGAGAGCGAGCTATGAAGGTGAGCGTCATCGGCGGCGGCCCGGGTGGACTGTACGCGAGCGTCCTGCTCGCGAACACGTACCCTGACTGGGAGATCGACGTCTACGACCGCGACCCGGCGGACAACACCTACGGCTGGGGAATCGTCTTCTCCGACAGCACGCTCGGCAGACTCCGGGAGGCCGACTACCGGACCCACGAGCGAATCACGGATGCGTTCACGAAGTGGGACCCCATAGACATCTACTACGGCGGCGAGTACATCCGGTGTCGCGGGCACTCCTTCGCGGGATTGATGCGTGCACGGCTCAAGGACATCCTCCGCGAGCGGTGTGCGGAACTTGGAGTCACGATGCACTGGGAGCACACCGTCAAGGACCCGAAGGCACACGCCGAGGAGGCGGACCTCGTTATCGGTGCGGATGGGTTGAACAGCACCACGCGCGAGACGTACGAGGAGGCGTTCAAACCACGGGTCACGATGGGGAGCGCCAAGTTCGCCTGGTTCGGTACGGAAAAGCCCTTCGACGTGTTCACGTTCATCTTCCGGGAGAACGAACACGGACTCTGGCGCGTCCACGCCTACCCTGGCCACAAGAGTACGTTCATCGTCGAATGTACTGAAGAGACCTACGAGAACGCCGGACTGGACGAGATGGGCGAGGAGGAGGGTCTCGCCTACTTCGAGGAACTCTTTGCGGACCACCTCGGGAGCTACAATCTGGAGTCGAAACTCTACCAGTGGCGGAACTTCCCGCTCGTGAAGTGTCGGACGTGGTCGCACGAGAACGTCGTCCTGCTCGGTGATGCAGCACACACGGCACACTTCTCGGTCGGGTCGGGGACGAAGATGGCGATGGAAGACGCCATTGCCCTCCAGGAGGCGTTCATCGAGAAGGATGCAAGCGACCTGGAGAGCGTCCTGAACTGGTACGAGAAAGAACGACGCGACCCGGTCAACCGGATACAGGAGGCCGCCCGGACGAGTCGGAAGTACTTCGAGACCACCGAGCGCTTCACCGACCTCGAACCCGAACGCTTCGCGTTCAACCTTCTGACACGGAGCGGACGAATCACCTACGACGAACTCAAGATCCGTGACGACCGCTACGCCGACCGCTTCGACAGGTGGTTCGCGAGTCACGCGACCGGCGAGGCGCGCCGGACTGTCGCCCGCCCGCCGATGTTTCAGCCGCTCGACCTCCGGGAGGTCACCGTCGAGAACCGGACGGTGTTCCTTCCGGGACCGAGTTCAGAGGGAACGACCGGCTTGCCAGGCGACCGTCAGCGAGCACGGCTGGTCGACCTCGCGAGCGAAGGCGCGGGAGTCGTGATGACAGAGCCACTGGCCGTCTCCGAGCGCGGGCGACTGCACCCCGGGACGCCGGGTATCTACACGGACGAGCACGCCGACTCCTGGACGGACGCAGTGAGCGCGGCGAAAGAGCACACGGGGACGCTCGGTGCAGAGCTGTTCCACGCAGGACGACGCGGGGCGACACAGCCACGAGACAGGGGACTCGACCGGCCGCTGTCTGACGGGTGGGAACTGCTCGCACCGTCGGCGAAGCCCTACACCAGACGAAGCCAGACGCCGACAGCGATGAACGAAACGGACCTCGAGACGGTGCGTGAGGCGTTCGTCGACGCCACAGCGCGCGCCGATGAGGCAGGGTTCGACCTGCTCCAGTTGAATATGGCACACGGCTATCTGCTCGGGAGTTTTCTCTCTCCGCTCACGAACGAGCGCGAGGACGCCTACGGTGGCTCGTTCGAGGAGCGAGTCACCTACCCACTGGAGGTATTCGACGCTATCCGGGAGACCTGGCCCGACGAGAAGCCACTGACGGTGAAACTCAACGCGACGGACTGGCGACCGGGTGGGTTCACGCTCGGTGATGCCTTCCGAACCGGGAGACATCTCGACGAACACGGCTGTGACCTGCTGTGCGTCGTCGCAGGGCAGACGACGCCGAACGACCGCTCGAAGTTCGATTCACAGGTGCTCGAACGCTACAGCGAGCAGATCAGAAACGAACTCGGTGTCCCCACCATGTCGACGAACTACATCACGACGACCGACGACGTCAACTCCCAGGTCGGACGGGCCTCGGCCGACCTGTGTGCCTGGCATCCTCCTGACGTCGACGTGCACTACTGACGGATCAAAATCCCACGGATTTCTCGCCCGCTATAGAGATTGTTGGACCAGTACAGGCAGTTGCAGATGTGGCTGTGCTCAAAACGGTGATTGCGTCGACCGTCAGGTTTAAATTGATGTACGTTTTTGTTCATTGTATACCAGAAATAAGCATTGGTGACATGAAATGGAAGAATACATCAAACAGGTGTCCGGCGGGGAGGATTTGACACAGGCAGAAGCACGGGATGCGTCGACACGCATCTTCGAGAGCGCAACACCGGCACAGATTGGCGCGCTCCTCGGAGCGTTGCGAACGAAAGGTGAGACAGAGGGCGAAATTGCGGGCTTCGCGGAGGGGATGCGCACAGCCGCGCGGACCATCGAACCAGACCGCGAGACGCTCGTGGATACCTGTGGAACGGGCGGTGACGACTACGACACGATAAACGTCTCGACGACGAGCGCTCTCGTTGCGGCGGGTGCGGGCGTTCCCATCGCCAAGCACGGAAACTACTCGGTGTCGTCCTCGTCGGGGAGTGCAGATGTCCTGAAAGAGCTTGGTGTTCGCATCGACGCCGAGCCACCAGCAGTCGAGCGAGCCATCGAAACTGACGGCATCGGATTCATGCTGGCACCGGTGTTCCACCCCGCGATGAAGGCGGTCATCGGTCCGCGGAAGGAACTCGGGATGCGGACCATCTTCAACGCGCTGGGTCCACTGACGAACCCTGCCGGGGCAGACGCACAGGTCGTTGGCGTGTACGACCCAGAGCTGGTGCCGATTGTCGCGCGAGCACTCGCCAGGATGGGTGTCGAGCACGCACTCGTCGTTCACGGCTCGGGACTGGACGAAATCGCCGTTCACGACGAGACGACCGTGGCAGAGGTTGTCGACGACGAGGTCTCCGAGTACGTCCTGACACCCGAAGCGCTCGGTGTCGGCAGACACCCTGTGGAGGCGGTCGCTGGCGGGTCACCCGAGACCAACGGCGAGTACCTCCGGGGTATCGTCGCTGGCGAGGTCAACGGCGCAAAGCGCGACATCGTGCTGGCGAACGCCGGCGCAGCCATCTACGTCGGCGGGCGCGCTTCCTCGATACGTGACGGCGTCGAGCGTGCACACCAGTGCATCGCAGACGGGGAGGCCGCCAGCAAGATGCGTGACCTCTGTGCCCCCGGCGTGTCGAGCTATGCCTGAACGGTCTCTCTGCGGGCGAGTCCTGAATCTATACCGACCGTCGGCGAGGTCCCGATGAGTCCACGTACCCGTGTGAAGGTGTGTGGTGTCACGATTGCCGAAGACCGCGACGCCGCCATCGAGAGCGGTGTCGATGCGGTCGGATTCATCAGCGAGGTTCCCGTCGAGACTCCACGCGAAGTCAACCCCACCAGAGCGGAAGCACTGGTCGACGGCGTCCCGCCGCTGGTGACGAGCGTACTCGTGACGATGCCCACAGCGGTCACAGACACCGTCGAACTGTTCGAGCGAGTCGGTGCAGACGTGTTGCAGGTACACGGCTGTCGGTCTCTCGAACGCCTCGAAGCGATTCGGGAGGGTATCGACGGACCGCTGGTCGTCGGGGTCGATGCGGGGAAAGAGACCGAGAGCGATTGTCTCTCGCTTGCCGCCGTGGCGGATGCGTTGCTGGTTGACTCCACCGACGATAGTGGTGCGGGTGGCACCGGGCACACTCACGACTGGGAGCGGACCGAACGCCTCGTCAATCAGACAGAGACGCCGGTCATTCTCGCCGGTGGGCTGACCCCCGAGAACGTCAGCGAGGCAATCCGGCGGGTCCAGCCGTTCGCAGTCGATGTGGCGACCGGAGTCGAACGAGAGGGAGGCCGCAAGGACCACGAGGCAGTCGAGGCCTTCGTTCGTCGGACGCGGGAGGTTCCTGCATGACGTTCGACCTCTCGCGCGAGGAGTTCGTTGACCTCGTGGCGGGTGAGACGCCGGTTGTCGCCCGGCTCGAACAGGAACTCGAAACGACAGTCGACCCGCTCGACGCCTACGCAGCGCTGACTGGTCGGGGCACGGACGCACAAACTGCCCCGTACACGTTTCTCCTCGAAAGCGCAGAGAAGGTCGCATCGAGCGACCCTGCAGGCGCGTTCACGCCGACAGCCGACAGATCGATGTCTGGTGGCCGACACCCACAGTCGACGTCCGAAGAAAGCCACGCACGCTCGACACCCGGAGAGCGACACGCACGCTTTTCGTTCGTCGGATACGACCCTGCGGCGGTCGTCACCGTCTCGCCCGACGAAACCAGTGTCCAGGTGCTCGACGAACGGTACGATGGACTCATCGACACGACGTCCCAGGGAGACACAGCGGATGGGG
>PUMG01000313.1 GCA_003551265.1 Halovenus sp. | reverse complement strand
GGCGTCTTTGACTGTCAGCGACGGGTCGTCCGCGAGCACCGTTCCGACACCGACCATGACAGCATCGCTCGTTGCCCGGAGTTCGTCGACGCGGTCGAAGTCATCTTCGCCGCTGATGGCAATCTGTTCGCGTCGGCGAGAGGAGAGTTTGCCGTCGACGCTGACTGCCGCGTTCACGCGGACGTACATCTCAGAGAAACCGGAACGTTTCGAGGTTCTTCGGGGCGAACGTTCGCATGTTGAACTCGTGGTACAGCGCTGAGGAGAGGTCCTGGGTTGATCGCTCGTCGCCGTGGACACAGAGCACTTTCTCCGGCCGTGGGTTCATCGTGCGGACGAAGTTCTCGAGACCTGCTCTGTCGGCGTGGCCAGAGAAGCCGTCGACTGTCTCGACGTCCATCTTCAGCGTGAGCGAGTTCGCCCGTCCGTCGCGGGTCTGGAGTGGGATGTCGCGACGGCCCTTCTGGATACGGCTGCCAAGCGTACCCTGGGCCTGATAGCCGACGAACACCAGCGTCGAGTCCGGGTCAGGTCCGATGCGTTCGAGCCAGGAGAGGACGGGACCTCCCTCCATCATACCGGAGGTCGAGAGGATGATACACGGTCCCTCGTCGATGACCTCCTGTCGCTCGTCCTCGCCGCCGTCGATGTGGTTGAACTGCTCGGCGAGGAACGGGTTGGCGTCCTCGTGGAAGATGCGCTCGCGAAGTTCGTCCCGGAGGTACTCGGGATACGTCGTGTGAATGGCCGTCGCTTCCCATATCATCCCGTCCAGGTGCACCGGAACCTCGGGCAGGTCGCCGTTGCGCATCGCCTCTTCCAGCACGAGCATGATCTCCTGTGAGCGACCAACTGCGAACGCCGGAATCAGGACGTTGCCACCGCGTTCGAGTGTGTTCGACAGGACGTGTTTGAGTTTGCGCTCCGAGTCTTCCTGGTCGGTCTGATAGTCGTTTCTGCCGCCGTAGGTCGACTCCAGTACGAGCGTCTCGACGCGCGGGAAATTGTTGACCGCGCCGTTGAACAGCCGTGTGTCCTTGTAGTGAATGTCCCCTGAAAAGGCCACGTTGTACAGCCCTGCACCGATGTGGAAGTGTGAAATCGCCGAGCCGAGAATGTGGCCCGCGTTGTGAAACGTCAGCTTGACGTCCGGTGCGATGTCCGTCACGTCGCCGTATTCGAGGGGGATAGTGTGTTTGATCGTCTCTCTGACCATCTCCGACTCGTACGGCGGCGTTCGCCCTTCCTTCGCGGCGACGTCGAGATAATCGAGGGTGAGCAATCCCATCAGATCGCGCGAGGGCTCTGTCGTGTATATTGGGCCGTCGTAGCCGTATTTGAACAGCAATGGAACGAGTGCAGAGTGGTCGAGGTGGGCGTGAGTGAGCACGACCGCGTCGATAGAGTGTGCGCCCGAACCGAGCGCCTCTGGAACCTGGAGGTAGGGCACTTCGTCCTCGGAGCCAGGTTTGTCGCCACAGTCAATCAGGATGCGAGTTTCGGGCGTCGAGAGGATGAACGCGGCGCGTCCAACTTCCCGACAACAGCCGAGCGTGGTGATTCTGACCCACTTGTCGTCGGACATCTCCTCGCGGTGAATCTGTCGCCCGATGCGTTCGAGGATGTCCCGGCGCTCGTTGCGCTCCTGTTTCAGGAAGTTACGGACGTTCATTACCGTCGAGGACTCGATGGGTGGTGTCCGGACACCTTCGGGTGTCCAGCCGGTCCCCTGGGTTATCTTCCGGAGGGTGGAGCCGTGGCGGCCGATGACCATCCCTGGTTTTTCGGCCTCGATGACGACTTCACCCGTGTCGAGGTGGAAGTCAAGGTCAGTCACACCTGCTTCCTCTGGAATAATCTCGAGGACGTCATCGTTGGCCTGTTCGGGTGGCGAGAGCGCTGTCGGGTCCGGTCGCACCGTAATTCGCTTTCGCAGCTTCGAGGCGAGGCGTCGAATCAGGTCGCTGTCGCGTGCGAATCGCTTCGGGTCACGCGTGTAGATGACCAGTTCGGGACCCTCGTAACGAACTTCGGTAATGGTGATGTCGCTCGGTACTTCACGTTCGACCGTGGTCTGGATATCGTCGAGTTGTTTTTCTACGTTACTCATAGCTCAGAAAGGAGTTCTGTTCGGTGATGTCGGTGGGTCGTCGCATGTAGGAGGTGAACGTATCATTGTGCACTGTCGGGTCAGTACGTAACAGCTCTCTCCGGACGAACTGCCCGGAAAAGCGTCCTTACCTCTGTCTTGAGGCTGGTAGTTTTAAAACCTTCGCAAATCGCGCTGTCGCACGAAGCCGGTACTTTACTGTGCCTGTATCCGAAATGCGACGTATGGACGAGCAGTCAGCATCGACACCTGCGCGTGTCGAGGAGGCACAACAGCGTGATGAGAACGACTCTCTGGCGGCGTTTGCGACTCGGTTCGACCTGCCGGACGATCTCTACCTCGACGGAAACTCGCTGGGACCGGTCTCTGACACCGCCGAAGAGGCACTGACGGACGCGCTCGAACAGTGGCGAGAGCAGGGCATCCGTGGCTGGAGCGAGAGCGACCCGCCGTGGTTCTGGTACGGCGAACGGCTCGGAGAACAGCTTGCGCCGCTCGTGGGTGCCGACCCCGACGAGTGTGTCGCAACCGGCACGACAACGGTCAACATCCACACGCTGGTGGGCACGTTTCTCGACACCCTCGACGAGAGTGACCCACGCGGCGTCCTCGTCAACGACCTCGACTTCCCGACGGATCACTACGCAATCCGGGCACAGCTTCGCCAGCGCGGACTCGACCCGGACGAGCACCTCCACCTCGTCGAGAGCCGGGATGGCCGAACCATCGAAACCGACGACATCGTCGACGCGATGGACGAATACGAGATTGGTATCGTCTTCATGCCATCGGTGCTCTACCGGAGCGGCCAGCTTTTCGACATCGAGACGATAACGCGTGAGGCACACAGACGGGACATTCTTGCGGGATTCGACCTCGCTCACTCCGTGGGAGTCGTCCCTCACAACCTGTCCAGCCACGGCGTCGATTTCGCGGTCTGGTGTAGTTACAAGTACCTGAACGCTGGACCCGGTGCAGTTGCCGGTCTGTACGTGAACGAGCGACACTTCGGGACGACGCCTGCGCTTGCGGGGTGGTGGGGGCACGAGAAAGAGACGCAGTTCGACATGAACCTCACGTTTACACAGGCTGAAACAGCTGGTGCGTGGCAGATTAGCGCCGTGCCGATTCTCAACGCGGCACCGCTGTTCGGTTCGCTCGAACTGGTCCACGAGGCTGACATCGAGCGCATCCGCGAGAAGTCACTCGAACTGACTGCGTACCTCATCGACCTCGTTGACGAGGTGCTGTCGCCGTATGGGTGTTCCGTCGGCACACCTCGCGAACCAGCGCGTCGCGGTGGCCACGTGGCTATCGAACATCCCGAGGCGTACCGACTCAGTCAGGCTCTCCGTGACCACGGCGCTATCGTCGACTTCCGTCAGCCGAACGTGGTGCGTGTCTGTCCTGCACCGCTCTATGTTGGCTTCGAGGATGTCCTCGAGTTCGTCCAGTTGCTCGCAGCCATTCTCGAAGACGAACGCTACACTGCGTACGACACCGAACCGTCTGGAGTCACCTGATTTATACGCCGGCTGGAATCGAGAGTATCACGTCACTGCCGCCGTCAGCGTTTTCGGCGAAGGAGATCGTTCCACCCAGGCGCTGGACGCCCCAGTAGACGACCCACAGACCGATGCCGCTGCCGTGTCGAAGTGGCGTCTCCTCGCCCGCGAGCAACACCTCGCGCTCGTGTTCGGGAATGGCTGGCTGCTGGTCACTCACGGTGACCACGACGTGCTCCGCTGCTCGTTGCACCTCGATGGTGACGGTTGGTTCGTCAACCGTCGCGTGTTTGAGACCGTTCTCGACGAGTTCTGCCAGCACTGCTCGGAGTACGTCCGGGTTCGTTCTAACGTCGACAGTCTGTGGCGTGGCCGAAATCTGGACCCGGCCAGCACACCCCCCATCACGTGCGTCCTCGGAAACCTCTCTGGCCAGTTCGACGACGTCGGTGTGTTCGTGGGGTGGCATCTCCCAGGCGAGTATCTCCTCTGCGTG
>PUMG01000332.1 GCA_003551265.1 Halovenus sp. | reverse complement strand
TCCGTCGACGAGCAACGTCTCGCCGTCCATCGGCACCACGTCGTGAAAGTGCGTCGTCCACCAGAACGACTCGTCCCCGCTCATCTCCCGTGCATCAGGTGCATGTGTGAACCCGATTGGCTTTGGCTCCGTCAGGGAGCCTTCGCCCCAGCCGATGTCGAAGATGTGCTTGCCACCGGGCACCCCAATCTGAAGCTCGTCACCGACGACAGCGAGGTCGCGCTCGGGGTCGTAGTCTGCCTGATGGCACATCTGGAAGCCTGGTTCACCGAGGGTGTCGTAGTCGGGCTGGTCGTCATAGAGAAACTCGCCGATTTGCTCGGGCTGGTACGGATCGGACGCGTCGTAAATAATGTACCCCTCGCTTTCACCGAGTATGTACGCGGCGTGGATAACTTCGCGGACAGGGTCGTACTCGACGTCGTGACAGCCCCCTGGCGGACCGACCTCATCGATTATCTCCGGGTCGTCGGGTTCGCTGATGTCTACCGTGACGATACCCGTATCCTCCGTCGAGACGTCGACGAGGTAGAGCACCTCCTCGCTCGGGTGTGTGGTGAGTTTATGGACTCCAGCGGGGAGCGTTCCCACCTGTGCTATCACTTCGGGTTCTTCGGGTGTAGCGTCGCCCCATCCGAAGTCCACCACCTCGAGACCTCGTCCTCCCAGGGGCTCATCCCTGTCCAGGTCGTTCGGCTCCTGAGCACGGTAGTACAGGCCATCACGACTGGGGTCGACTTTCACGTCGTTACACCGGGTCACGTCGTTGGCGGCATCCAGATGGTGAACGACGGCTGGACTGTCGAGATCCGAGAGGTCAACCAGGGTGCTCGCGACCTGGTGGTCCTCGTGTGCGTGAGCGCCAATCACCCCGACAGTGCCGTCCGGAGACACGTCGGCGAACGTATAGTAGGCGTGTTTGTCTCCCAGTGTGTGTCCCAGCGGGTCGATGCGACCGGGAACTCCCGCACCGGAAGGCGCGTGTGGTTCCCAGTCGTCTGTCGAGTCGTCGTCATCTGCGTGGTCGTCCCCACCGTCGTCAGCAGGAGCAGTCTCGCGGTCGTCGCCAGGCGTTGGCTCGTCATCGGAGGGTGGGGTCGGTTCGGCGTCGTTGGGAGTTGCCTCATCGTCGGAGTTGTCGTCACCCGCACAGCCGGCCATCGTCACTGCGATGCCCACGCTTGCACTGGTGAGAAACCGCCGGCGTTTCATATCGAACTGGTCGGTCTGGTCGTGTTTAAGTAGTGTGCTTTTTCCAACACACTTATACTCGCCCTCTCCCGCACGCCAGACATGGACAATGGTCCCTCGCGCCGGATGGTACTCCAGGTTCTCGGTGCCGGAGCTGTCGGCGGTCTGGCAGGCTGTACGGATGCTCTCGACGCTGGAGACGACGAGACAGACGCTGATGACGAGACAGACACTCGGCTCAATCAGTTCTCAGAACAGCGCGAGTTCGACGCTGACATCCCGGAGACGGTCGCCCTCGAACCCATCGTGGATGGCCTGGAGATGCCGACAGCCATCGCGTTCGTCCCTGACTCGGACGTTCGGTACATCGTCACCCGTCCCGGTCTCATTCACGTCCACGACGACAAGGGACTCGCCGAAGAGCCGTTGCTCGATTACAGGGGACGTGTGGAACTCGGTGGCGAGCGCGGAATGCTGGGGATTGCCCTCCATCCGGAGTTTGGCGATACCCGACGGCTGTTCGTCCGTTACAGCGGTGCTCTGGGCGAGGATATGCCCGAAGAGTACAGCCACACGTTCGTCCTCTCCGAGTTCGAGGTTGGAGAAGACCTGCGGACGGTCGACCCCAACACCGAGCGAGTCGTACTGGAGATTCCACAGCCACACGAGAACCACAACGCGGGCGACATCACGTTCGGTCCCGACGGCTACCTCTATGTCACAAGTGGTGACGGTGGCGCGGCGAAGGACCTCGCGCCCGACCACCCAAGCGACTGGTACGAGGAGAACGAGGGTGGAAACGGACAGGACACGAGCGAGTTTCTGCTGGGTGGCATCCTCCGCCTCGACGTGGACGATGTCGACGACGAGCAGGGATACGGGATTCCGTCGGACAATCCCCTCGTCGGTGAGGAGGCTCACCACGACGAGTACTACGCCTGGGGAATGCGTAACCCCTGGCGGTTCTCTTTCGACGGTGACGACCTCTACGTCGGTGACGTCGGTCAGGCGCAGTGGGAGTGGGTGAACCTCGTCGAGAAGGGAGGGAACTATGGGTGGAACGTCAAAGAGGGGAGTCACTGCTTCGACGCCAGCGACCGGTACAACACGCCCGAAACGTGTCCTGACGAAACCCCCGAAGACGTCCGTGGGGGTGAGACGCTCATCGACCCGGTCATCGAGTACCCGAACAACCGTAATCAGTACATCGACACCGACGAGTTCGAAACCGGAATCGCGGTGATGGGCGGGTACGTCTACCGCGGGTCGGCAATTCCGGCACTCGACGGGCTGTACGTTTTCGGGGATATGGCCGTCGATGGCCGTCTGTTCGTGGCCGTTCCCGACACTGACGGCACGGACGTTCCGTGGCCGATGGCCCCGCTTTCGCTCTCGGCAGAAGCGAGCGAGACGTTTGGAGAGCTAATCGGGTTCGGACGAGACGAAGAGGGCGAGCTGTACGTGCTGGGCGATGGCGGGGTCTATCGGCTCACACCGACATCCTGATCGCCCACAGCGAGGGTCGTCACAGGATAGTTCCGGCACCGATTGCGATGGTCGAGCCGACCATCAACACGGTGAAAAATATCGCAATCCACTGTTCACTGGTCATACCTGAGAGATGTTCCTCCCGCAAGTTAGCTTTTTCGATACACTCAACTGGCTGGCGCGTCAACAGATACACATGAGTTCCCGCTCTGTGATGCCTGTCTTCGAGTTGCTCTTTCTGTTTGCTGTCGTGTACGTCCTCCAGTTGATCACCGCGTTTGCGGACCTCGTACACGAACTGTTCGTCCTCCAGCCACCCATCCTCGACAACCCCTGGACCGTTGTTACGAGCGTTTTCGCCCACGCGGGGGTGGACCACCTCCTTTCGAACGCGGTTGGGCTGCTCATCCTCGGCATTCCAATCGCCATGTACACCACCAGAGTTCGTTTTCACGTGTTCTTCCTCTCGGCGGGTGCGCTCGCTGGCATCTCACAGATTGTGCTCTCGGACCTGATTACGCTCGTTCCGGTGATTGGGTTCACTGCCTCGCCGGGCGTTCTCGGAGCGAGCGGAGGCGTCTTCGCTCTGCTCGGCTACCTGCTCACCGGAAATCGCCTCTCACACTGGCTGAAGAGAGTCGCCTCAGTGCCCCGCTGGGTGGTGTATCTCCTGTTCGTCGTGCTGGCCGGTTCACTCACGCTGGTCACTGCTTCACCCGGAGCGGCGCTCATTGCACACTTCGTTGGACTCCTCTTCGGCCTCGTCGCTGGCCACTTCCGTCTTCTCGACCCACCGACTACTGGTTGAGGGACCTTCTGAGAGCTGTTCCACGACTTCTGCAACGGTGGAGCGAAATCTGTGATGACGTCTCTCGAAGGGACACTCGGACAACAGTTAGATAGACACCGGGTGTAGTGTATATTATGTCAGAAAATAATGCGAATTCAGTGTTGGAAACGGCCCAGATGTTCTCGGACTCCGCAAACGATGTCGGTGATTCGCCATGACAGCGCTTGAAACAGACTACCTGGTGGTGGGTGCTGGGGCATCGGGGATGGCGTTTACGGACACGTTGATCGACGAGTCAGACGCCGAGGTTGTGATGGTGGACCGTCGGGCGAATCCGGGCGGGCATTGGAACGATGCCTACCCGTTCGTCCGGTTGCATCAACCGTCTGCAGTCTATGGGGTCAACTCACGGCCACTCGGCAACGATACGATCGACGAGGTCGGTCCCAACGCCGGGGTCTACGAGCGGGCGACTGGCGCGGAGATTTGCGACTACTACCGTCGCGTGCTCGACACGGAACTGCTCGACTCGGGGCAAGTCCGCTTTTTCGGCATGTCCAACTACATCGGTCCAAGTGCTGGCACCCATCGATTCGAGTCGCGTTTGACCGGCGAGATATCCGAGGTACAGGTCCGACGGCGAGTCGTGG
>PUMG01000329.1 GCA_003551265.1 Halovenus sp. | reverse complement strand
CTGGATACGCGGCTGCCGCGATTTATGCTGCCTCGCTGCTGTGTAACGAAAAGAAGACACAGCGCGAGGTTGCCGACGTTGCGCAGGTCACCGAAGTGACGATTCGAAACCGCTACCAGGAGCAGATCGAGGCGATGGGGATTCACGGCTAGCCCGCTGTGCGTTTGAAAACGATTTCTGTGTGGGTCGCTCCAGGTTAGAGCGATTTTCGAAGTCGTCGAGCGAGTTCCGCCCCCTCATCGTCTTCGAGACGATCTCGTGTCAGTGAGAGGTGGATAGAATCGTCCTCGTATCTGGGGATAACGTGAACGTGGGCGTGTGAGACGTTCCCCACGAGTGGTCCCGACGTATAAAACGTGCTGACGCCATCCGGTGTCAACGTCGAGTTCATCGCCTCAACGAGGCGCTCGACTGTCTCGAACACGGAGCGGGATGGTGGATTCTCCCCCTGGAACAGAAACTCACAGTGGCGTCTTGGGACGACAAGTGTGTGTCCGGGAGTCGCCGGGTTTCTGTCCAGAAATGCAACGGTGGAGTTGGTGTCGGCGAGAATGTGAGCATCGCTCTCACCAGCGACGATTTCACAGTATGGGCAGCCTTCCATGCCCAGTCATCGCTCCTCGGAAATATAAACTTCAGTGGCTACTCGGTGAGTATCCGATGACCAGCGATGGGATATATGCCATCAGATATTTCATCAGTCCCATCGTACGTGAAGCAACTTTCGGCAGATTGTGATGGAACATAACGATCAAGGTACAACTGAACTGGGTGGAGATAGCTCCAGAGAACAACTGGAGTGGGAGGTTCTGGCGGATGTCAGGACGTACTTCGAAGACCAGTTCGGCGGTGAGTTCACCGACACAGCGGACCAACCAGACAGCGACGGTGTCGGCATGGAAAACGACTGGTTCGGTTCCGTACGTCGACTGCTCTCGACTCGTAATCGACCAGAGCCATCGGAACAGTCACCCACAGCATCGTTTATCACAGAACGGTGGTTCGACTTCTCGCCGGTCGAGGGCTACGACATCGAAGAGCACTACTGGGTCAAGCAACCGTTCGCACACGTGGCGATTCTCTACAACCCGGAGGAGAAACGGCGGTACTACCACGTCACCGAGCCGATACTGAACCGGTTCGAAGAGCACCTCCGCACGACGCTGGTGCAGGTGCTTCGGTCTGGGCTGATGTATCAGGATATCGACCTGAGCGGAGACCGCACGACGGTGTTCGCGACACAACTGCGAGACGTGGTCAACGAGTATGCGGCGACAGCGACACCGGGAACCGTCCACAAACTCATCTACTATCTCGTTCGCGACTTTCTCGACTACGCCCAGATCGACCCGCTCATGCGTGACGACCGAATCGAGGACATCTCCTGTGATGGCGAAGGAGTCCCAGTATACGTCTTTCACGACACGTACCGCGACCTGGAAACGAACGTCATCTTCGACAGCAGCCGTCTCAACTCCCTCACGGTCCGACTGGCACAGATGTCCAACAAACAGATTTCGGTGTCGAATCCGCTGGTCGACGGAACACTCCCCGATGGTTCACGCATTCAGTTGACGCTGGGTACCGACGTTGCCCAGCGTGGGTCGAATTTCACGATACGGAACTTCTCTGCCGTTCCGCTCACGCCGGTCGACCTCATCAACTACGAGACGTTCAGCGTCGCCCAGATGGCGTACTTCTGGCTCGCAATCGAGAACGGGAAGTCCCTGATGTTCGCTGGCGGCACTGGCTCCGGCAAGACGACGTCGATGAACTCCGTGTCGTTTTTCATCCCGCCCGACGCAAAGGTCGTCTCTATCGAGGATACACTCGAGATTACACTTCCTCACGAGAACTGGATCCAGTCGGTGACGCGCGAGTCAGCCAGCGCAACCGGACAAGGAGAGGTCAGCATGTACTCCCTCCTCCAGGCGTCGCTCCGACAGCGGCCCGAGTACATTCTGGTGGGTGAGATTCGAACAGACCCAAAAGTGGCGCTCACGTTCTTCCAGGCCATCAACACGGGACACACCGCATACACGACGTTTCACTCGGACTCCGTGGAGGGGGTGTTGAGCAGACTCCAGAATCCACCGCTCGAAGTGCCGGTCCAGATGCTTCGAGAGCTCGACATCATCTCGATTCAAAAGCAGGTGTTTCTCGGCCGGGACCGGGTTCGCCGAAACGACGCTGTTGCAGAGCTGGGTGCCGGTGACGACCCGAACGCGGTCACTCCACTGTTCGTCTTCGACCGGGATGCATCGACCGATACGCTCGAGCAGATCAACGACTCACACGTTACACAGGAGATTGCACACGAACGAGGCTGGACAGACGACGAATTACAAGACGCACTGGACATTCGAGAACAGATACTGCAGTACCTCATCGACAACGACATCACGGCCTATCCGGAGGTCGCTGCCACGATACACACGTTCGCTCGCGACCCTGATTCCATCGTCGAACAGGTCCGGGATGACGAACTTGACCCCTCGGAACTACCCACAGAGCAATGACCTCGCCACCAGAGGAGCCTGGTGCTGGTGCGAATCAGGGGGAACCACGAGACACGGCCGCGAACGGGCAGGGTAAAGAGTCCGAATTGGGACAGGCCCAGCCGTCCGAATCTGGACCAGATCAACAGTCAGAACGGAGACCCGATCAGCAGTTCGAATCGGTCAGCGACAATCCAACTCTTCGGGATCTGGTGAACCAGACAGCGACACACGACACCGGGGACGAGCAGCTAGAGACGGCGGTCGAAGAGCACGAGTCTGGAGGACTCTCCGAGTTCAGGCTGCTCGAACAGAAACCGGGACTGCTCTCGGACCCAGACGCAGTCCGCGAGTTAGTCAACACGTACGGTGCCGTTCGTGGCTACTTTATCGCTCACGGTCAGTCGTATCACCGGCTGCAACGCTCGCTGAATCAGGCACGGTGGGGGACCACCTACGACAGGTATCTGACGAAGCTCGTGTACCTCACTGTCGCGACCAGCGTTCTCGGAGTGCTGTTCGGCTTTCTGCTCGGGTGGGTGCTCTCACAACTCGGCGTGTTCGCAGCGCTGACACTGCCGTTTCCGACTCCAGGGTTCCTGCCCGAGTGGCTGGTGGCGACTGTCGGCGACAACCGTGCCGTGTTCGCTATCGCGCTGGTTACGTTCGCTATCGGTACGGTGTTCGCCACCGTCACGTGGTACGTGGGGATGCTGTACCCGGGACAGCGAGCCAAGGCCCGCGCTCGGAACATCAATCTGGTGCTCCCCGACGCCATCGTCTTCATGTACGCGCTGTCTGAGAGCGGGATGAACCTGCTGGACATCATCGACATCATGGCGGACGCCGACGACGCCTACGGGGACGTCGCGGCGGAGTTCGACACGATTCGTCGGGACATCCAGCTCTATGGCAACGACCTGTACGGGGCGCTGGGACACAGCCGCAATCTCACCCCCAGTGAGAACTTCGAACAGTTCGTCGACGACCTGCTCAGTCTGCTTGACTCTGGCGGTGACACGACGACGTTTCTCCGCGACCAGAGCCAGCGCTATCTCGACCGCGCGAAAGAAGAACAGGAGGACTTGCTGGCGTTTCTCGCTCTCCTGAGTGAGGTGTTCATCGTCGGGTTCGTCGCCGCACCGCTGTTTCTCATCGTGATTCTCATGATAATCAGTCTGCTCGGAGACCCGATTCTGCTGGAGATGTCGGCGTTCATCTACCTCGTGCTCCCGCTCGCGTTCGTGGGGTTTGCGGTCTTGCTCTCGACGCTTCTCGACCCGTACGTCGAGGACTCGATGAGGTTGCGGGTCGACGAAACGAACGTTCTTCCCAGTGACGACAGCGCCGAAGACGGTCTCGCAGACAGTGAGTACCGAACGTTTCGCTTGCTGTATCGACTCAAGACAATCCGCCGTCGACTCGACAACCCCCTCGAATACTTCCGTGCAAAGCCGACACGGACACTGTTCGTGAGCGCTCCCGTGACCGCGTTGTATCTCGGAGCGCTGGACGCCCGTGACGCAATTCCGCTCGCCGCAAGCGGGTGGGCCACAGAGCCAGTTGCCGCGACGAACCGTGTGGTAGTACTCCCGATTCTCGTGATCTGTGTGCCGGTCGCCGTGG
>PUMG01000171.1 GCA_003551265.1 Halovenus sp. | reverse complement strand
GGCACAGCCCGAAACGCAGGTCATCGTCCACCGTGACGAGGAACCTGCGAACCTCCCGCTACTCGTGGATTCAACCCCCAGTGGGGGAACCCCACGGCTTTAGCCGTGGGAGGATGTCAGTTCGACGTTCATCACCTGGCTAACACTCCTTAGTGGTTTTGTACGTCTCGATTCCGAAGAGGTAACGTCCTCATACTCATTTTGGTGTGTCCGGTACAGAGAGTAATGGCACAACTCAGAAAGACAGTTGCCGCTGGCATTGGAATCGTGATTGGAATCATCACACTTCGTCGACTACGCAAACGACGGTCGAAGTCAGCCGAGCCAGAGGTATCCGAGGAACATCACGAGGAGGCTGAAACGGCGAGTGAACACGCAGAAGCCGCGGCCAAGCACGCCCGCATCGCCGCCGAGAAAGCAGTCTCCTCGCGGAAAGAAGAACAGTAACATCTCAGGTCCATCGCTATTTCCGTCACGCTTTCCGGGATGCATCATCGACTTCGTCGAGGGCACGGTCTGCGTACCAGAACACAGAGAAGTCCTGTGGACTCGGCAGCGCACAGGCGAGCCACGCGACAGTCACAGCCGAGAGAATCACGCTGGTCGACTCCAGTGGGTCGGGGACGACGCCCCAGATGACCGGGGCGAACGGGAGTGCGAGTGCGAGCGGCGCAATTGCGGAGAGGCGAAGCGCCCACGCCGGTGTCTCGGGTGGAATTCGCTGGGGCGTTACGGCCGCCCACGCGGTGAAGACACCTGCACCGAAGTGACTCGCAGTGTTTGACTCCGGGAACCAGCTCACTTCGTACGGCACACCGAATAAATGAAGGACTACTGCGTGTGTCAACTCGTGAGCGACGATCCCGACAGCCACCGTTACCACCAGGACGCACGCGGCACCGAAAAGCACGAATGCTTGCATGAGCGTTTCATCTGTACCGGTAAGATTCCACTACTTCAATCCTCTGGTTCGTCTGCACCATCTCCGTCCCGTCGTAGCCATCTGTACTGTAACCGTTGGTTCGTCGCTGTTTTCTGGAACAGAACTGGCAGACCGCCGTAATCAACAGGAGGGTACAATATGATACATTTAATAATACATACTCCGAAGCGCGGACAGGTCGGCGCTCTTCCACGGATGTGAGTAAGCACAGATTCACTTGAACTCGTCATCACTAGTTTCCCTCCTCTCGATAAGGTCGACTTACATTTCTGAAAGCAGTTCATGTTTTTACGTCGATTCCCTGTAGCTTCCGCTCGATACCATGACAGCGAACACCGCTGACCCGAGCAGATTGACGGTGGAGAGAGAAACCATCAGACAGTGGGCGGCGGAACACGACGTGAGGCCTGTCCGAACGGCGGAAGCTGCGGGCCCGGACGCGCTCGAGTTCCGGGTGGACCTCCGAGGAGAGGAGAGACTTTCGTGGGAGGAGTTTTTCGAGCAGCTGGACGCTCACGAACTGGTTGTCGTACACCACGGCGAAGATGTCGAGCAGCCACTCGACCTCGTCACCCGCAGTGAGGCGGCAACTCGCGTCTCGGTCGAAACCAGCGAGTTCGAGGCGCGTCTTGTGGCGGGGGAGACGGTTACGACCGACTTCGACGAGCGGGTCGTCGAGAGTGGGGAGATTCGAACCCAGCTCAGAGCAGAAGACGAAGGCAAACCAGTTGTGGGTGCGGATGGGGGGATGATAGGAATGGTCGAGACGGTGCACGGAAACAGAGCGCACATCAACCCCGAACCAGGAATCGTGAGTAAAATCAGGGCGAAACTGGGCTGGGGGACTGTCGAAGAAGCAGAGTACACCATCGACGAGAGCAACATCGAACGAATCACCGACGACGAGGTCGCACTGACCATCAGGAAGTGAGACTGACGGGTCACCATCTAACGCAGACATCACTCTCTTCCCAGACGCCCGCTTCTCGACACGGTTGGTATCCGTTTGTGTATCGTCTGCTGAGCGTAGCGACACTGATGATTCCCGGAACAAAAAGTGTTAACAGACAGCATAGCTAACCGGGAGCGAGTGCTTCGGCGTCGGCATCTCTGCCGTGTCGAGGCACTCTCGAACCATGACAAAAGCACACAAACTCGACTGTGAGTCGGTCTCGGACACGTGCCGATTCATCATTCAATCAGAGAACCAGGAGGAAGCGGTCGAACTGGCACAGAAGCACATGAAAGAGGTCCACGGGACGGAGCTTACGGCCGAGGAGCTACAGAGCGACCATCTCCAGGTCGTCTAGTCTGTGGGACTCTAGCCCTCACTTTTTGGCTAGGGACGTCTCGAACGTCCCGTCACGAATGGCGTTGGTAATTCTGTCGGTGTCGACGGCATCGACCTGGGCGGGGTATTTGCGCTGGAAGTAGCTCACGATGTTCTCGACGTCGCGCTGAAGGAGTTCGACGCTGTTCTCGTGGTCGATGGGGACGGCCTGTGGCCAGTCGAAGATGGTGATACCGTCGCTGTTGATGAACACGTTGTACTCGCTCATGTCCGCGTGGACGTACCCCTCTTCGTAGGCGGTCGCCATCTCCGAGAGAACCAACTCCATGACGCCGACAACCTGTTCGGGTTCGAGCCGAGACCGTTCGAGTTCGACGCCGTCGAGTCGCTCCATCACGATTGCGTGACGGTTGTGGTCTACCGGTCGCGGGACCGATACCGTGGGATACAGCGTCTCCAGTGCGTCGTACTCACGCTCTGCGGCCTTACGAGCGGTGTACATCCACGAGACGTGTCTGTGGTCGGCGGTGTACTCGCGTTCGCGGTTGACCTCGCGGAACTCGGTGTAGCCCTCGCGGTGGAACTTCAGGGCGAACGGACGATACGAGTGCACCTCGTAGACGTCACTCTCTTTCCCAACACCGAGTGGTGCGCCCACACCTTCGACAGTTTCACGCTCGGCGAAGGTGTGTAACGCGAGCGCGTCGTACCCCTCGAACGAGAGTCGATACCCTTCGTACTGGATGGTCTTTCGCTTGAGCAGGCCGCGGCGCTCACACCGGTCCAGTCGGTAGTCGACCTCCTCGGGTGTAAGACGAGAGAATTCAGGCAGTTTGTCGCGGTCGACGTACTCCGAGAACCGCATCCCCTGCTCGACCCCCGAGAGCAAGTAGAAATCCTCTGCTTCGAGACCCGCTATCTCCTCTGCAACGTTCCGGACCATCTCGCTCTCTCGTTGTCGCTCGACCGGTTTAAGGCCAGCGCGTCCTGTCCGTCTGTACCCCTCCACAACTGTAATGAGGCTCTGTCTCAAATGCCGGGTACACGTATGCCATGACGAGTGCGCTGGCGTTTCCGTACACACGCAGTCGGCGGATGCGAGATCTCAGAGACCGGATTCACGACTGCATCGAGAGCATCTCTCTCGGCTTCGACAGCTACGGCGACGAGTACGTCCGCGGTCCAGGCATCTATCTGGCGATTGGGCTCCATTGAATCGCCAGACAACGCTGTAGTGGGTCGATAAATCAAAGGAGTTGAGGCGGATAGCAGTAGATTGGAATGAACATAACCACCCGCCTCACAGAAGAATTAGTCTCGCTTGCCAAAAGTTATTCCGACGATGCCGATGAAGCTGCGGCGCCAGAAGGCGGCGGCAGCTTCGCCAAGTGGGCGATAATTTCGCTACACGGCTTGCGGGTCTTCCTTGAGAAGTCCTACAAGATGACGATTGATCTGCTGGAGACGATGACGCAAATTCTGGACGTTATCGGCCTTGAGCCGGACGATCTTCCGCATCCTTCGACATTGAATAAGTGGCTCGACAAGATTGAGATGTCTGTCTGGCGAGTGCTGCTGCGCCACTCGGCGCAGCTGCACAATCCGTCGCCACACGCCGCTGTTGACGCCACCTACTATGAGCGATCTCCGGCTAGCAAACACTACTGCGACCGCACCAACTACCGCGTTCAGACCATCGAAGCGACGAAACTCGTCGACACAGAGACCCAAGCCATCCTTGACGTGCATTGTACAACCACCAGAGAGGGCAGTGATGCCGACGTCTGTGCGCAACTCGCCCGGCGCTACCCGGGCGAGTTACGCTCACTTGCCGCCGACAAGGGCTACGACAGCCAACCGTTACGTGACACTCTTCGTGACCTCGGTATCAGACCACTCGTCAAACATCGCATCTTCGCACCCTACGACTACGCACACAACGCCCGCATTGATGACGATCTCTACAACCAGCGCGCCATGACAGAAACTGTCAATTCCTCCGTCAAGCGCTCGTACGGCTCGGCCGTCCGAGCGCGTGAATGGTACCGTGAGTTCCGCGAGATTGCACTGATGTGTCTCGTCTACAACATCAAGCGATACGTCAAACCCTGAAATCCAACTCCCTATAGCGATTCAATGGAGCCCACGTACCAGTTCTCCGGGTCTCTGGCAACGAACGCGAGTTTGCTCCCGTCGGCGTTCCACGTGAGTTCGGCAGTCGAGAGGTCGCTGTCGGTGAGTTTGCGCCGTCTCTCGCCATCCGGGTCGATGGTGTAGATGTCGCGGATGTAGTTGTCGTCGGGCCAGTCCGTGTGGTTCGCCACGAACGCGATACGGCCGTGTGGGCCCCATGCGGGTTCCATTCCACGCAGGAAGCCGTAGCCGCCGTCGTTGGCGTCGTCGAGACGCTCCATCTCGCGAGTGTCGACGTCCACGACGAACAGGTAGGTCGTCACCTCGTCGAGGTAGCCCGTGCCGTCGAACTTGTGCTGAAGGCGCTCGACTTCGACCGGGCCGTTGTCCTCGCGCTGGTCGAGGTACTCCCGTTCCTCGTCGGTTGGGTCCCGCGCTTCGACGACCATCCGCTCGCCGTCTGGACCCCAGTCGAACGCCGAGACGCCCTCGTCGTGCGCTGTCACCTGTCTGGCATCACCGCCAAGGTCCATGTCGAACGCCCACACCTGCGACTCCGGCTCGTCTTTCTCGTCCGTCGAGTTCTGTTCTTCTTCCGGTTCTTCGTCGGTTTCTTCCGACTCCTCGCTATCGTCATCTGGGCGTCCGACTCGCAGGTCGGGGTCATGTTCGCGTGCGGCGAGAAAGGCGAGTTTCGACCCATCAGGGCTCCACTTCGGCGAACTAGCGTCGGACACTCGGGTCAACCGGTATGGCTCTCGTGAGCCATCCGACGGGACGACCCACAGCGAGGTGACCGTCTCCTCGTCGGCGTAGTCGTACTCTCGTGTGAGCAACGCGACACGTTCGCCGTCCGGTGAGACGGAGATTTCGAGCACCCGCGTGATATCGTAGAGCGCCGCTGTCGGAACTGCGTGCATACACACGCCGATGGCTCCCCGTATGTTATACGTTATTGTCGGAAAACCGGCCGTGAAAACCGAACGGGTTGTAGTAGGTATCGGTGGACTTCGTTCACTTCAAACAAAACGACAAAGGATGAGGCGAGCGAACGTCCAGTATGTACGACTCGATTCTCGTCGCGACCGACGCCAGTGACAACGCAGGAGCGGCACTCGAACACGCGCTGGATGTGGCTGCGGTCACCGACGCAACGGTGTACGTCGTCACGGTCGTCGACCCTGGCAGTTCGATGCGCTTTGGCGTCGCTGAAGTCGAAGAACTCGACGACGCGGCACGCGAGGTCGTCGACGAGATAGTCGACGCCTACGTCGACCACGATGTCGAGATACGTGGAGATGTCCGGCGAGGAAAACCTGTTGATGTCCTGCTCGGGTACGCAGACGAAATTGATGCAGGATTGATAGTTGTTGGCCAGCACGGTGACGACGGTCTCTCCGGCGCGATTCTCGGGAGCACGACCGACCGACTGGCCCGGTTGACGACCATCCCTGTTCTCGTTGTTCCGGCGGTCGAGTGAGTTGAGGGAGTGGTGTGCACCCATCTCCACCACTCAGTTGTCGCTTGGTATGTCATAGCTCCCTACATTGTTAATAGACACGCCGTTGTTGTACAATACAATCAGATGACAGTCGATGATATCATCACTGTTCTCCACGTCGACGACGACCCCCAATTCGGTGAGTTGACGAAGACGATACTCGAGGGTGAGTACGACACGTTCGAAGTACGATCTGAAACTGACCCGAGTGACGTCGCAGCGTTGCTCGAGGACTCCGAGGTCGATTGTCTTCTCAGCGACTACGACATGCCTGAGATTGATGGTATCGAACTCCTCGAACAGGTCCGTAAGCGTGACCAGCTCATTCCGGTTATCTTGTTCACTGGGAAAGGGAGTGAGGATGTTGCGAGCGATGCCATCTCGGCCGGGGTGACCGACTACCTCCAGAAACGTGCAGACATCAGCAACTTCGAGGTTCTCGCCAACCGGATTCAGAACGCAGTCGAGCAGTACCGCACACAGCAACGAGCGCAACGTCAGGAGCGGACACTCACAGAGCGAAACGAGCGGCTCACCGCCCTCTTCGAGAACTTTCCGGAGCCGACGCTCGCCTACGTCTACCGGGACGGAGAGCCGTTCATTATCCGTATCAACGACGCATTCGTCGAGGTGTTTGGATACGAACCCGAGGAGGCGGTCGGAGAGCACGTGGACGAACTACTGGTCCCACAGGACCGTCGCGAAGAAGCGCGGCGAATCGACGAGCGCGTTCACGCCGGGGAATCCGTCGACGAACTCCTCCGTCGTCAGACCACCGAGGGAATCCGTGAGTTCCGGTTCCGAAACGTCAGACTCCCTGAGGATGAAGAGATCGACGGGTACGCAATCTACGCCGACGTGACCGAACTCCAAACGCGTCAGCGGGACCTCGAACGGCAGAACGAACTGTTTCGGAAAGCGCAAAAAATCGCTGATGTCGGCGGATGGGCGTGGTATCCACGTGAGGAAGACGGCTACTACAGCACCCAGGTGTACGAGATTTACGGGGTGGACGGAGACCACGCCGGTTCGCCGGAGTCGGACCTCGAAGCGTTCTATCACCCCGACGACCGAGACAGACTTCGAGACGCGTTCTCACGAGCGGTGAACGATGGTGAACCGTACGACATCGAAGTCCGAGTGGTCGATGGCGAGGGTGAGCAGAAGTGGGTTCGGACTCGCGGTGATCCGGAGATGGATGGGAACACGTGCATCCGAGTCCGTGGGACCATCCAGGACATCACCGAGCGCAAAGAGACCGAACGCAGGCTTCGCGAAACCGGAACCCGGTATCGCCAGATTCTCGAACACATGTCCGATTTTGTTCTCATTCTGGAGGCGGACGGGGAGATTCAGTACGTCTCGCCGTCAGTCGAACGGGTTCTCGGATACGAACATGCTGAGATAACTGGACGTGACGTGTTTGGGTTTCTCCATCCTGACGACAGGAACGGTGCTGCGGTGCAACTGGCTGAAATCGACGAGAGTGAGGAGTCTCCACCGATTCTCGAGTACAGAGTCGAACACGCCGACGGGAGCGAGTTTCCTGCCGAACTCCGTTTTACCGAGATCGAGTTTCCGGATGATACCCACGGGCGCGTCGGTGTCGTCCGCGACGTTACCGAGCGCAAAGAGCGCGAACGGAGTCTCGAACGGAAGAACGAGCAACTCGACAGCTTCGCCAGTCTCGTCGCTCACGACCTCCGGAACCCCCTGAACGTCGCCGAACTGCAGCTGACGCTGGCCCGAGAAACCGGCGAGAGTGAGCACTTCGAACAGGTGGAACACGCCCACGACCGCATGTCTGAACTCATCGAGGACTTGCTGGAGCTGGCGAAATCCGGGATCGGTATCCGTGACACCCAGGAGATTGCACTCGACGATGTCGTCTTCGACTGCTGGCAGATGGTTGACTCGGGAGAGGGCACGCTGTCGGTCACAGACGACTCGAGCATGCGCGTCGTGGCCGACGAGAAGCGTCTCAGAGAGGTGTTCGAGAACCTCTTTCGCAACGCTGTCGACCACGGCGGCTCTGCAGTTGCGGTCGAAGTTGGTGCGTTAACGCGGGGCGGGGGATTCTACGTGGCGGACAGCGGGCCAGGGATTCTGGCGGAGCGTCGCGACGAGGTGTTCGAACCGGGCTACTCCACAGCGGAGCAAGGAACTGGATTCGGCCTGGCTATCGTCAGAGAGATTGTCGAGGCCCACGGCTGGCAGATCGACATTACCGACAGCGACAGCGGTGGGACCAGATTCGAGATTAGCGGTGTGACAGCTCTCGAGTGACTTCTCCTCAGAGTGAGGCGGTTAGCGTCATGCTATCGTCTTCGGTGTACACTTCCAGCGTGTAGGTGCCCGAGGACAGGTCTTCGACGTCGACGGTGAACGTCACCTCCTCCTGTCCATCGGGGCCGACGTCGAAGACGGTCGCAGGCGTCTTCTCCGTCCCCGGGAAGCCGTCGGGGCCGTCGACGATCTCGTACTGGACGGGCTGGATCGTTCCGAGCCCGCCGCCGTTCTCGACGGTGATTGTCACGTCAATCTCGTCGTCGTCGGCCTGGGCTTCGCCGTCCCTGATATCGGCGGTCGCGGAATCAATGAGACCGGCGAGGTACTGCTGGAGCAACACCGCGTCGACGACTGTCACCTCGCCGGTCCGCTGGACGTCGGCCAGTTCGGTGTCGAACGGCTCGGGTTCCAGCCCCGCGAGGTGTTGCTGGATCATCACCGCGTCCACGATCGACAGCTCGCCGGTCTCCTCGACGTCACCCACCTTGTAGTCGAGGGGCAGCGACGAGTCGATCACGCCGACGGTCGTCGTCGCCTCGTCGTGGTCGCTATTAACGGTGGCGGTCACCTCCGGTAGGTCGTCGGTCTCGGTGACGTACGAGAGAGTGATGGTCGTTTCCTCGCCGCTGTCCAACTGGACGGCCTCGGCGTCGGCGAGCGTGCCGCCGATGTCGAGCATGATTGCTTGTGAATCGTTCATGTCGGCGACGTTTTCCACAGTCGTATCGACCAGCAGTTCGTCACCAACCCCGACCGGGGCGTTGGTGTCGTCGATGCTCACATCGAAAACCGGCGGCTCGACGACGTCGACAGTTGCGGTATCGGTGCCGTGCAGCGTCGCGATTCCGATCTCGACTTCGGGTTCGTCGTCGGAGTCCGTGAAATACGTGAACTCGTTGGACCACGTCTCACCCGGCTCGAGTTCGAGGTCCTCGACGATGTCGATTACTTTCCCCTCGACGACGAACTCCACGTCACGGGTGTCGGTGACCTCGCCGGTGTTCTCGACGGTCACGTTCGCCTCGATGGGATCACCACCCACGACCGGCTCCTCCACATCGATTGTGGTCGCCTCGAAGTGGGCGAACTCCGTCTCGGTCGTGTACGTCTCCGTGTGACCACCGATCCCGAGCCGAGCGGACGAATCGACGCTATAGCCCGTCTCGGTCTCGTTGACTACTGTTGGTTGATGTTGTTCGACGGCATCAAAGCGGAACTCGTAGTCATCGCCGGTTGCCTCGGTTCCATAGAACCGAACCCCATCGGGACCCCACCCACCATCGGTCGTAACGTGATGATAGATGAGACCATCGTATGCAGTTTTGGCCGGATGGTCCGTCTGAGCGCTGTCCCGCCACTCCGTGTGACCGGTTACGAGATCGAACACCTCGATGGCACCGTCAACAGTGACGAACACCGTTCCGTTCGAAACAGTCGGCTCCTGAACGGAGTCGTGGTTCTCCGAGCGCCACATCTCCTCGCCGGCACCGACGCTTATCGTGTACAGGTGGTTCGGACCACCGTTCTTCGGATCACCGTGCCCATCTTGCGACCCGCTCCCGCCGAAAATCACGCGTCCCTGAGCGACGGCGGGCGAATCCTGCACACTGGTGCCGAGATCTAGCTCAAACGACCACTCTTCGGTGCCTGTCTCCGGGTCGAGTGCGCGGAGTTCACCCGGGGTGTTCGCGAATCCCCACGGAACGAGGAGGAAGCCGTCGGACAGTGTCGGTTGTGCGTGAACCCGGCCGTCGTCGTAGGTCCATTCGACGCTGCCAGTGTCTGCGTCCACCGCGTACAGGTCCTGACGCTCGCTTCGTTCGTATGCGTAGACGGTCCCGTTGACGACGAGCGGGCTTCCGGGGGTTTCGATGTCACTCATGTGCCACTCCTCTTCGCCGGTCGTTGCGTTTAGCGCGTACAGGTCGTCGTATCCTGCGTACACGGTGCCGTCAATGATTGTCGGAGACGAGTGAGAACCGCCCAACTGGTCTGAAGTCCACTTCTCATCGCCCGTCGCGGCATCGATCGCGTATAGGTGGTCCTCTGCTGCCGCATAGACGGTCCCGTTGGCTACTGTTGGTGAAACCGCGAACGTCTCTCCTGGGGCGGTGAACCGCCATATCTCGTCACCTGTTTTCGCGTCGTGCGCTGTCACGTTGTTTACGGCCCGGTACAGGGTCGGTCCCGAGGCAACGCTGTCTGGTTCGGTTACGGTGTCATTCTGGTCTGTTTGGTTGTCGACCCCGACCGACTGCTCGACCGCGCCATCGTTGGTGCTGGCACCAAGCGACGTCGCGACCGCCAGTCCGCCGACCATGAGGCTTGCAACTATCAGTAACAGAACGAGCGATACTCCGCGCCGGAGCGGAAACGTACTGGTCATTACGGCCTGAACTGCTCCACAGATACACATAAATAATTTTCAAACTCTGTTCCAGTTCCGTTGAAAATTCGTTCAAAGTTCGCTGCGACTGGGAACACGCCGAGGAATCACTCGCCGTCGTTCTCGTCGAGAACCGCCTCCAGCGCGATGGGTTCGAAGTGGACGATGGGTTCGAAGAACTCGATGGCGAACCGATCGCCGTCTGTGATGCCTCGGGCCTCGCTGTCGGCGAGTTCGCGCTCGACAAACCGCCGGGCGACGAGTGCGAGACGTGCATCTCCGTTGTCGAGTTGCTCCTGTGCTTCGGCGAGCAACAGCGCGCCCGTGAACACGTCGAAGATGTAGTGTGCCAGTCGCTTCGCCGATAGCTGTGCGTACTCTTCGTCCGCTTCAGCGAGTGCTGCCATCGCACCAACGAGACTGTGAAACTCGGATTCGACTGTCTCGACTGTCCCCGTGAGCGCAGGATGGTCGACGCTGTCGAGGAACTCCTGTATCTCTGCGGTGAAGGGTTCGCCTGCCGCTTCACGGTCGAGCGCTCGCAGGACGTCGAGCGCGAGGATGTTCTCGGTTCCCTCCCAGATTGGCAACACCTGTGCGTCCCGGAGCAGGCGGCTCGTGACGAAGTCGTCGACGTAGCCGTCGCCACCGCGAATCTCCATCGCATAGGAGGTCGTCTCGATTGCCATCCGCGCGGTTCGGAGCTTCGCAACGGGGGCCAGCAGACGCATCAGTCTGTACGACCGCTCGACGCTTTCTTCCTCGGTTTCCGTGCGTCGTCCTCGCTCGCGCGCTGTGAAATGGCGGATGGCTTCGAACGTGAACGCCGTCGCGGCCTCGTGGTCGACAGCCATATCGACGAGGTCGGCTCTCATCAGCGGGAACTCCTCGATTGGCCGACCAAACGCCACCCGGTTCGTCGCGTGTATCTTGCTCTCCAGCACCGCTCTGGCCATGATTCCACACGCGCTCGCCGCGTTCGAGAGCCGTTCGAGGTTGAGCATCTCCGCCATCTGCTTGAACCCTTGCCCTTTCTCACCGACCAGGTGGGCCTTCGTGCCGTCGAACTCGACTTCCCCCGTTGGAACGTTGGTAGTTCCGAGTTTCTCTTTCAGCCGCCGGTAATACTGGTCGTTGAGCGCTTCGCCCGGCGGTGGGCCGTCGAACGACTCCCGGCGACCTCGCGTGAGCACCCCCTCGTCGGGGTCGCCGTGAGGAACGAGAAACATCGAGAGCCCTGCCGTCCCGTCGGGTGCGTCCGGTGTCCGTGCAAGCGCGAGCGTCCCCTCCGCGTCGATGTTCGAGCAGAACCACTTCTCTCCTGTGAGTCGCCAGTAGCCCGCCTCGTCGTCGTACTCCGCACGTGTCTCGTTCGCCCCCACGTCGCTGCCGCCCTGTTTCTCGGTGAGGAACATCGCACCCTCGATTAGGTGTTCGTACTCGCGGCTGGTGAGTGCCTCGTAGTACTCGGCGAGCGAGCCATCGTCGAACAGTTCGAGCACGTGTGCGGCTCCTGCCGTCATCGCCACCGGACAGACGAACCCCGACGTTTCGGCGTAGGCGAGCAGATACAGCATGCCGAAGTAGTGACTGTGTGAGAGGGGTGTCTTGCGACCCGGTGGTGTCTGGAACGAGTCGGCGACGATGCCCGATTCGTAGGCGAGGCGTTCAGTCTCGTGGAGTTCCGCCGGGTACTCGACGTAGTTGTGCACGTTGCCGTTGCGGTCGTAGGTGTCGAGTTCGGGACCGTGTCTGTCGACGTAATCTGCGTTGTCGGCGATGGTGTGGCCGACGACCTCGCCGAAGTCCGCGAGTCGGGGCTCGGCCCACTCGAACTCCTCGTCGGGAGAGACGCGCCGGAGTTCGCGCTGGAGGGTTCTGTCGAGGTCCCAGTAGTTGCAGTATCGACCGCGCTCGTACTGGCTGTAGTCGATTTGTCCGGTCATATGGGGGATTCGGTGGCGGTGGTATAAATTCTGGCTGTGGTTCCAGAGCGACGGTTCTAAGCATGAGTTCCACGAGTTCTCTGTATGCGTCAGTTCATCGTGGTGGGCCAGGACGCGCCCACGACAGACGAGTTCTCGCTGGATGCGCTTCCCAACGCTGGCCGGATGGACCTGCTCGCGCGGTGTGTCACGGCCTCGCTGTTGCTCTCTCACGGCATCCGCGAAGACGTTCGGACGTTTCTGGTGCTTGCTGATGCGTTCACGGTTCGCTTCGAGGGACGCGAGGTGCGTCGACTCAACCCCGACGAGCGTTCGACGGCGGCGCTCGTCAGGACCGCGCTGGCCGAGCGCGAGGAGGCGATCGGCCACATACCGGTCGAGACTTCCCCGGGGGTGTCTCTCTCCCGGGTTGGGTTCGAGACGACGCTCGAAACGGCAGCCAAGGACGGAACCGTGTGTCAGCTTCACGAGGATGGTGAGCCAGCAAACGGGTGTGAGCCGCCAGCGGACCCGGTATTCGTGCTCTCGGACCACCAGAACCTCGGCGAGGAGTACGTGGCGGTGCTGGATGGGTACAGACAGCAGCAGGTGACACTCGGGCCCGAACGACTGCACGCCGACCAGGCGATTACGGTCGCACACAACTGGCTCGATACGGACGGTTTTGAGGTTTATTGAGACACAGACGGTGCCTGCGAACGGAGAGTGAGAAGGAACGTCTCGGTGAGTTCGAATCTGCGCCGGCTCATCGCATCCGACAGTTTTCGGAATGGTTAAAGCCGCCGGTGGACGAATGCAGAGTGCGGGCCGGTGGGGTAGCCTGGTATCCTTCGGCCTTCGGGTGGCCGTAACCGCAGTTCGAATCTGCGCCGGCCCATACCACCCCTAAGCCTTTTCCGGCTTTTGCTGACAAGTAGCGGCCGCTCTCGGGAGTAGTCTGTGTGAGCCAGGCGGCCGCTCACGTATTTTCTGGTAGCACGAACAGCCCCTCACTGGTGTCGAGAACACGGACCGTTTCGCTGTCGGGGTCGAGAAAGTCGGGACGGGCAACCGTCTCGGTCTCGTACGTGTTCGGGTTCAGCACCTGAATGGCGTGTTCGTCCGTGACGGAGACGAGTACCGCCTCCTCGCCGTCTTCAGCCCAGCCGAGACGCTCTGCGTCTGGTGTGTTTCCGTCCTCGTAGGAGGATTCGTAGCGCTCGCCGGTCGTCAGTCGCGTCCCTTTGAGGTTGCCACGGTTGCTCTCGACGAGGACGGGTCCCTCATCGTCGTCGACGTCGATAACCTCGCCTGGTCGGTACGCCGGGAGGCGGACGGCGTAGGTGACCCGGTACACCTCGTTGCCGTCGCGATCCTCGGTGACAAGCGTCTCGTAATCGCTGTAAGAGCCGCCGAACTCCCGAACAATCCGTCGGGCGACTCGCTCGCCGAGACGGTTCGTCGAGAGTTTGATGTCGACGCCGCCGTTGGCGTCCGTGGCTTCGGTGACGAACGCATCGCGATCACCCTTTGCTTCGAGTTTGGCCACGAGGTCGTGAGCGAGTTCTTTGGCCCGCTCGCACTCCTCGGGGGTCGGTTCGCGCTCGTGTGCTCGAACCTGGACGATTCCGGCGTAGGAGCCACCAGCGATGCGGCCACAGCGCTCGCAGGTTTCGTAGCTGAGTTTGACCGGGACGAGCACTTCCTCTGCGAGTGGGGTCCCACGGAGCACACCCGAGAACTGACAGTGCATCCGGATGGTCGTGGCGTCGACCTGCTCGGGTGCAACTTGCCAGGAGATGTCGGTCGCATCGACGTGAACCGAGAGCGTCTCGCTCACCTCTTCGATGGCGATGTCGGTGTAGTCCTCGGCACCGACGTCGACCCACCGGTTCCCCCGGTGGACGGCACCACACTGCGAGCAGACACGGACCTGAATCCGCTCGGGGGCGTCGACGAGGTCGTACTCGTCGAGATAGCACGCATCACAGAGTGCACTGTCGAGACCCTCCCGGGGGACGGGGTCTTCGCGCTCGATGGTTTCGCCACACCGCGGACAGAACTCTCCCGAACCACTCATCGTCTTGGAGTACGCCGGTGGCGTTTGTAACACTGCCGAAAAAAGAATGGACGCTTTGATGAGCGTCGGACCCGAACTGCCGTCAATCCGATGGGACTGTTCGAGACGGTCAAACAGCTACTGGGTGTGCAGGCCGAGGCTGCAGCGACCGGTGACGCCGACCCGGACGACCTCTTCGGGATGAGCACGGCGTACATCACGATGGAGGCGGAACTCGGCTTCGCTCCGACGGGCGAGGCGGCGCTGTGTTTCGCTGACGTCGACAGCACCGCCTTTCGGGACACTGTCGAGGATGTCCACGAGATTCTCGCGATGGCAGAGGAGGACACCGGCACCGTCGCCGACGTCCGCGAGGACGACCACGGAACGCAGTGGATCGTCGTCGAGGCCGACGAGTTCGAAGAGCTGGTGACGAGTGTCCACTTCGGGTCAGACACCCTCATCGAGGGACGATATGGTTCCCGGCTGCTCGCCGCGCTGTTCGCTTTCGAGGCAACAGAACGCGCCGGTGCGGAGACCGGACAGCGCGTCTACTGGATCTACTCGTTCCGCCGCGGCGCGTACTATCCGTTCGCACCAACGTCGAGAAATGAACGTGACGAACGAGTCGAACTGAAGCTGTCGAGCATCCTCGACGGCGAACTCCACGTCGAGGGAGACCGCGGCTACTGGTATCCACTGTGGCCGAGTGCGAGCGGTGTTCACCCGTGGGAGTGAGTTGCTTTCGTTCACCAGCAACTATCGGCTAGCGCGAATCGTTCAGGACGCTGGCGAAGGCGACGTTCTCTTTGACCTGCTCGATTTCGACAGTCGGTTCGTCACCTGGTCGTGCGCCGGGGACGATGACGACGTAGCCGCGTTCGACCTTGGCGATACCGTCGCCCTGGTCGCCAACAGACTCGATAACGACGTCACGGACCTCACCTTCGTCGACTGGTGGTGATGGCGGTCCTGGTTCTCGGTCGAGTTGTGGTTCTCGTCGAGACTCGGTCTCGTCGGTTGAAGACGTCTCTTCGTGGGGAAGAACCGCAACACGGTAGGTCTGTCCGGGAACCGCTGCTGCGTTCTCTATCTCCGAACTAGGAACCTCGATAACATACTTATCGCCACGCTGCTCGACAGTTGCAGTGAACAAACTCCGCAGGGAGTCGGGAATTTCGACCATGCGATACTCGCAACATTGGGCGGCAACACATTAATTCCCGTGGTTGTGCAACGGCAACATTCGTCTCTGTCGAAAATGCGTCTGGTGGGGCTGGGGACGGCGCTCACCGCGAGCCAGTGTCGACCCGGGGGTCGAGAATCGAGTAGGCGAGGTCCTGCGTGATGTTACCGAGGACGCCTACAGCGACGACGACCATCGTGCCGCCGAGCAGAACAGGGAGGTCACGAGTCCAGACGGCGTTGTAGAACAACAGTCCCAGTCCATCGATACCGAACAGTGCCTCGATAACGAACACAGAGAGAGCGAGCAGGGCGAGCGTCTCGGTGAATACGAGCGAGACCAGCGGAATTGCGGCGTTTCTGAGAACGTGCCGAGAGACGTCGAGACTGCTGCCGCCTTTCGCCCGAATCAGTTTCGTCAGGTCGGCCGAGACGTACTGCAGGGAGTACGAGCGCGCATAGCTCATGACCGCTGCGACCAGCGTCGTCGTCACCAACAGCGCGGGGACGACGGTGTCGTACAGAAACGGTATCTCTGCGGGCGGAATGAATGCCTCACGCCAGTCGAACTGGAACGCGACGGTTCCCGACACCAGCAGGACCATCGCTCCAATCCAGAAGTTGGGGAGTCCAAGACCGAAGTAGACGAGTCCACGCACTCCGCCCTCCCGGTGTGAACCGCTGTGTATCGCGGTGTAGACGCCGAGTGCAAGCGCAATCACGACCGAGAGGAGCACTGCCGGAACGACGTACGAACCCGTGTTCACGGTTGCGCGGACGACCGTTGGGAGGACCGCCTCGCCGGTCTCGAAGGACTCACCCCACTGAAGCGTGAACATGTTACCGAGCCATTCGACGTAGCGCTCGAACAGCGGCTGGTCGAGACCACGCTCTGCGAGATACTCCTCGCGCATCTCCTCGATATCCCCCTCGTCTGCGCCGCCGAACCCTGCCATCCCCAGCATTCGGTTGAGCGTCCAGTCCTCGGTCGCCGAGAACAGGAGAAAGATGGCCGTCAGAAACGACCACGCAGCGAACACACCGAGAGCGATGCGCTGGAGCAGGAGGCGAGCGAGACTCACTGGTGACCACCTGGCGAGCAAACGGTGGAGGGCATTGACGCCCGGGATATTGTGTGCCGACCCTTGTAACTGTTGAGGGTCGTCCTCTCAGAGAGACCCATCCCCAACACTTATTTGAGGACCTGCCGACATCTCCAACGAAACCGGTCTCCCCGATGAACGACAGTCCCTCCACACAGTCACAGACGCGACCGTCGGGACCCGCTGGCGGTGCGTCCGGTGAGTCAGACGAAGTTGCAGCGTTCGAGCGTGTCGACTGGGACGAAGTCGGCGGCTGGCGGCGATGGATATCGCTCCAGCGGGTCGTGTTCGTCCTCGGCGTGCTCTGGTTCGCCGACCTGTTTTATTACTACCACTCGACAGACCAGGTGTATCTGTTCTGGCGCTGGAACCTGGGCTGGGAAGACTGGCTCGTGCTGGCGTCGGTCGTCATCATCGTGACGTACCTCGTCGTACCACTCGTTCTCAGACCGGGACGGACCAGACGCTATCTCGGTCGCCTCCGCGGCCGATGGGCGACGGTGTTGAGTCTGGGATATCTCATCGC
>PUMG01000050.1 GCA_003551265.1 Halovenus sp. | reverse complement strand
GCCCGCTCTACGAACCGCCGGATGTCGGAAGCGAGGACCCGACAGACATCACTCGCGATTACTTTCTACTCGACCACGAAGAGCGCGACGGACTGGGTGGGATGGCGAGCATCGTCGGCGGAAAGTTCACGACCTACCGAATGATGGGCGAGGAGATAAGCGACCACGTCTGTCGGAAGTTCGGCATCGATGCGACGTGTCGGACGGCCGAGGTTCCCCTGCCCGGCAGCGAGGACTTCTCGGTGTTACGCGATTACATGGACGAGTTCGGACTGCGCTCGCCGATTGGCCGCCGAAGCGTCGAGCGACTTGGCTCGCGTGCGGATTCCGTCCTCAAAGGGGTCGACCCGAACCCAACGGTCTGTGAGTGCGAGGCGGTAACCAGAGCCGAGGTACAGGACGCAATCTCACAGTCGGGTTCAGATCTGAACGCGGTCCGGATTCGCACGCGTGCGTCGATGGGTAACTGTCAGGGTGGGTTTTGCTGTCATCGACTGGCAAACGAACTGCACGACAGCAGTGACGAGCAGACGGTTCGTGCGGCGTGGGACGAACTCCTCGAAGAGCGCTGGAAGGGCCAGCGACACGCTCTGTGGGGTGAACAGCTCTCACAGGCGATGTTGAACTACGCGTTGCACGCCACCACACAGAACCGTGACCACGACCCTGCTGACGGCCACCCGGTGGACTTCAGCGCGTTCGACAGCGGACCTGCCACGGATGACTCTGGGAACTCCGAACACGCAGTCATCGACGGAGGCGAGCATCATGGCGATTGAGTCGGACGTGCTCGTTATCGGGGGCGGACTCGCCGGACTCACCAGCGCGCTCGCGGCCGCACGCTCGGGAGCGGACGTCCGCCTGCTCTCGTACAAACAGAGCACCCTCCGGAACGCCTCGGGACTCGTCGACGTGCTCGGGTATACACCGGACGGCGAGGGTCCACTGTCCAACCCCTACGATGTGATTCCGACGCTTCCAGAGACCCACCCGTACCGGACAGTCGGCGTCGAGACGGTCCGGGAGGCAATGGGGCTGTTCGACGACGTTGTCACGTTCTATCGTGGTGGGCACACGGACACGAACGCGCTCGTCCCGACTCACGGCGGCACAGTCAAGCCGACCGCACGCTACCCCGAGGGAGCCAGTGCCGGGCTCGCGAGCGACACACGCGACGTCCTGCTGGTCGGACTGGAGTCGATGACTGACTTCGACGCGCCGCGGGCGGCAGCACATCTCGAAGCCGCTGGCGTTCCCTTCGGCGTCCGCGGCGTGACGATATCGTTTCCGGGAGCGTTCCGGGCTGATGCCAAGGTGACCCGCTACGCACACGTGCTTGATACGGACGACGACGTCTCTGTCCGCGGCAGGGACGTGCCAGCGCGCGAGACACTCGCCAGACGGGTTGCATCTCACCTCGAAGACGAAAAGCGAGTGGGCTTTCCCGCACTTCTGGGGATGGACCACCCGGCAGCAGTTCGAGCGGCTCTCTCGGATGAACTCGGCGTCGACGTGTTCGAGGTACCCATGGGTCCGCCGTCGATACCGGGAATCCGACTCGAAGAGGCGCTCTTTGCGGCGCTCTCCGATGCGGGAGCGAGCATCGAGACCGGAAACCCCGTCGTCGGGTATGAGGGAACAGAGCGAATCGAGCGAGTGTTCGTCGAGAAAAACGGCGCTCGAATCCCGAACACGGCCGAGCAGTACGTTCTTGCAACGGGTGGGCTGGTCGGCAAAGGTGTCCAGTCGAATCGTGAGGGTGTCTACGAGCCACTCTTCGGCTGTCACGTCGCCCACAGCGCGAATCGGTACGACTGGTTCGAGCGAGACGCCTTCGGCGACCATCCGTTCGCTCGCTTCGGCGTCAACACCGACGACTCACTCCGCCCCCTGGCTTCGGACGGGTCGACCGCGTTCAACAACCTCCGTGCCGCGGGTTCGGTGCTCGGTGGATACGACTTTGCGGCCGAAAAATCAGGCAGCGGCGTCTCGATTGCGACAGGATACACAGCAGGACAGCACGCGGCCCAGGAGGCACGATGACCGACACAGACAGCACTCGAACGGACGATAGGAGGACGGCGTCGGCCAGTGACGCCACCGATGAACAGACCACGCTGAGTACCGACGGTGGGACAGACAGCGCACGGAGCGAGAAAAGGGAGGAAGTCTCGCCAGCGACGCCGAGCACCGAGAAAGCGTTCGGACCGACGGTACCGAACACCGGGACCGAGTTCGAACCGGTCGAGGTGTTCCCCGAGAGCACTGATTTCGACCTGCGTCCCGGTTCGGACTCCTGCTACAAGTGTTCGACGTGTGATACGAATTGTCCGGTGGCGGAGGTCGACGACGACTTCCCCGGTCCGAAGTTTCAGGGACCAGAGCAGTGGCGGCTCAAGCAGGCAGAAGAGGGGTACGACATCGATGAGTCTGTGATGGACTGTTCGAACTGCATGCGCTGTGATAACGCCTGTCCAGCAGGGGTTCCACTCTCACAGATGCACAACACGGCACGAGCGGAGTACGTCAGCGAGAACATGTCGACGTTCTCGCTCGAATACTGGCGCAATCGGATTCTCGCGAACTACCGGACGTCGGCGTGGATCGCCAGCAAAACGCCCCGCCTCGCCAACTTCGCGATGAACTTTGGCCCTGCTCGCTGGCTCATGGAGAAGACGATGGGGGTGACCAGCGAGCGCGAGTTCCCTGCGTTCGCCCGGGAGACGTTCCGCGAGTGGTGGGACAGCCAGGGTGGCGCGGACGGGTCCCGTGAACGCGCTCGGACAGCTCGCGAACGCCGCGGTGATTCTGTCGACGCTGAGAAGAAGGTCGCCTACTTCCACGGCTGTTATGCGAACTACAACACGCCGGAGGTCGGGAAAGCGATGGTCCGGGTGTACGAACACTTCGGGTACGAGGTGGTCGTGCCAGAGCAGGGGTGTTCCGGGACGCCGATGTTCGCGAACGGGATGCTCGACGACGCTCGCCGCCACGCCGAGGTGACGGTCTCCTCGATGAGCGACCTCGTCGAGCAGGGCTACGACGCCATCGCGTCGTGTACCTCCTGTTCGTTGGCGCTCCGCCAGGAGTACCCAGAACTGTTCGACATCGAGGGCATCCGCGATGTTTCCTCACACACGTTCGAGTCCATCGAGTACCTCCGCATCCACGAGGACCTCGCGGGTGCGCTGGCAGACGCAGAAATCGAGGGTGCCCTCGCTGACGAGTTCGCCTACCACGCCCCCTGTCACGCCCGCAACCAGGGCCTCGATCGCCAGGCCGTCGAGCTGTTCCGCGACCTCGACGGCGTCGAAATCGAGGACGTTGGTGACTCCTGTTCGGGCATCTCGGGCACCTACGGCTGGAAGGCCGAGAAATACAAGACGTCGATGGCTATCGGCGAGGAGATGTTCGAGCACATGGAAGACGCAGCAGGTGAGACCGGCATGACCGAGTGCCCGACCTGTGCGATGCAGATGGAACACGGCACCGGCTACGAGATTCGGCACCCGCTCGAACTGCTCGAAGCCGCGCTCGTCACGTGAGTTCGTCCCGGTCTTCCTCTCCACTTGCTGCCTGTCGATAGCCTTCCCGTACCTCTGTTGTCAAAATCAGTGCTATCGCCACGCCCACCAGGCCCCAGATGACGGTGAGTTCTGTTCCGGTGACCTCCCCCGAAAATCCGGCAGCGAGGACGAGCAATACGAGAGTCACAACGCCCATTCGCGAGGCACTGGAGATTGAGTGGTCAGTCCGCAACAGATACACCTGTGGGATGACTGCACCAAACAGCGCCAGCAACACAAACGCGACAACAAATCCCCACTGGCCTGGAAATCCGAGTACTGTCTCAACGATAGCGAACAGTACAACGCTACAGAAGAGTGCCACCATCGCGACCGCGATGACTCTGTTCTCAGTCGAGAGCATAGTGGACACCCCAGCACATAGATACTGCTGTCAGACCGAATCGATAAATATCTGATGGCATCCAGGGCTTCTGTACGGAGTGAGCGCCTGCGGCAAATTATAACAGGCAGGCGAATGAACTGAGGGATAATAAGATGACGGCCGGGACATCCGACAGTCCATCCGAGCGCACCCATACAGAACTAGCCGGACACACAGTGCTTGGTATTGCGTGCGTACTGGCCGGCGTAGGGATGTTTTATG
>PUMG01000251.1 GCA_003551265.1 Halovenus sp. | reverse complement strand
TCGTCGACATCGTTGTCGAGGTCGGCGATGGAACCTCGGTGCTCATCGATGTTCTCGTCGCACCGCTCAATCTTCGCTTCCAGTTCCCCTAGCTCCGACTGGAGGCCGTCGATAGTGGCCTCAACTTTGTCGCGCTCGCTCGTCAGCTCGTTCAGCTTCGACTGGCGCTCGTGGTGGTCGTCGATGTCGTCCTCGATGTCTCGGAGCCGCTCACGGGCCTCCTCGACTCCGTCCTCCACTTCCTCGATGCGACCCTCGAGATTCTCGATCTCCTCGGCCTTCGTCTGTAGGGTCGCCTTCGGGTCGTCCGACTCGAGTTTCTCGATGTCGTCGCGTACGGTCGAGAGTTGCGACCGCTTGTCCTCCAGCCAGTCCTCGACCGGCTTCGACACCTCGTTGATGTCCGCCTCATAGTCATCGGGTGCGGTCAGGCCGAGCAAGTTATCGAGAATCTTCTCGCGTTCGCCTGGGGAGGCCTCAATCAACCGGTTTAGCTCCGTCTGTTGGGCGTAAGTGCTGTTGGCGAACGCCTCGTAGTTCATCCCCAACAGCCGGGTGACCTTCTCCTCGATCTCGGTCGACTTCTCCGAGTAGGTCTTGCCGGTCTCGAGGTCAGTCATCTCCGCAGTGGCCCTCGCCCCGCCGTCGCTCTTCCGATCGATGTCCACGGTGATCTGGTACCGGTTGTCGCCGATGCTGAAGACGAGTTCGGAGGAGGCGCTGTCTTCGCCGTCCTGTATCAGATCGACGAGTTCGTGGGCTCCGATGCGATTCCGGCCGCGGTAGGGGTACAGCGTCGTGTACAGCGCGCGGGCGATAGTCGACTTCCCGGCACCATTGGGGCCGTAGATCAGCGTCAGTCCCTCCTCCAAATCAATCTCCAGCTCGTCATAGGACTGGAAGTTGGTCAGCGTGAGTCGCTCGAAGTTCATGTGTCTCCCTCCGTCGAGGCGTCTTCGAACCGCTCCGCTGCCAGCTCGCGGAACCGCTCCTTTGCGTTCGCACGTCGACGCGTGTCCGCGAGGTCGGGATCCGCGTTGCGCAGCATCCCCTCGATCTCTCGGGCTTCGCCACCGATGTCCAGCTCGCCGATAGCGGCGTCCAGCTCGGCGTCGACGTCGATCTCGCTCTCGGTGTCGATGTCGTCAAGGTCGCCGGCGATGGCCTCCACGACCCGCTCGTCAGTCACGTCCGCGTGGACGACATCACGACCGTGGAGGTAGTCAAGGATCTCCTGCTTCGTCACCCCGTTCTCGGCGCCGCTCACGTCCACAAACACGACCGCGTCCTCGACAGGAGCCTTCTCCGCCACCCGGCGCTCGACCAGATCGAACGTGTCGGACTCACCGAACTCGAGGTCGATCTCGATGAACTCACGAGCGTCGAGCAGCAACCGCTCGCGGTCGATAGGATTCGTCTCGTCAGGGCTGATTGTCAAGAGGTCGACCGACGGCTGTTGCTTGTCTCGACCCGTTCGCTCGGTCGCGCCTGGGTACCAGACGGGCACGCCCCGGCAAGTATCGCCTGTCCGCTCGTGAGAGTCGCCGAGCGCGATGCCGTCGACGCCCATCCCGAAGCGATCGAGGACGGGCTCAAGATCGATGATATTCGAGGCCTCATGGTCAATCGATTCGAGCGGTGGCGAGAACAACTGGTGCATTGCTACCAGCCGAACCAGCCCCTCATCGGCCGGCTCTAGCGAGAAATCGGCGTCTTCCCAGTCGGTTTTTTTCACCGAATCGATGCCGTACAGTGCCACCTCGTCGTTCACGGGAGTCGGTGTCCGAGTGAGGCGGATCGCGTCGCCGGTGAGGGCAAACTCGTCGACGAAGTCCGTGTTTCGCCGGATTTCGTGGTTTCCGACGATAACGAAAAACGGAATGTTCGCCTTGCGGAGGTCTCGGAGTGCCTCGTGGCACGCGTAGACGTCATCAAAGCTGGTGAGCTGGTCGTCGAATAGGTCGCCCGTGTGCAGAACGGCGTCGACTGGCTCGTTGTCGTGGTCGGGGTGTTCTCCCCGTGCGATAGCGAGCGTTTGCTTGAACGCGTCGAGGAAGTCCTCTCTGCGGGTCGCGTTGCGATACTGCTGATAGCCGATGTGAGTATCACTCACGTGGAGGATCTTCGTAGTCATGTGATCGTCCACCCCTTTTGTTGGGGGCCTGTAACGGTCAGGAGCATCTCTATTTCCCATTGACACCACCTGGAGATATAATACTTTGGGTTTGGAGCATCAACTTGTGCCAAAGTATCTGGCTAGCGGTAGAGGTAAGACACTAGTATTAGTTTTTGGCTCTGTGTTAGGGGCAAGTGTAGGAATTAAAGGACACCGAATAGAATATACTCATAGAGATATGAACTCTACTATGCAGAGGGCAGAACTCGGGACAGACTACAGACAGCAAAACTCCTGGTGGGAGACCAGCGATGTTTCGACGTCGAATCAATATCATTCCGAGAGGCGTTCAGACTACCAATACAAGTTCGAGAGCGTTCGCTCCAATCGGTTTTCGATTATTGCAGGAGCTGCTGGAAGCGGAAAGACAACTATCCTCCATCAAATCGCTTACGACCTCCTTGAGGACGACGGGGTTCCCCCACAGAACGTGATGTATCTACCGCTCGGGAATGCTCAGTTCCAAGTTGGTTCAGAAGTCCTTCGTGACGCCGTGGACGTATTTGCAACATATTATTGGCGCCGTGATGCCGACCCTGGTGAGGGGTATGTCCTCGTTGATGACGCGCACGCGTCGAGTTCGTGGAGCCAGCAAGTTCGATGGTGCTTAGAGCAGTTCGACAACCTCACCATTGCAGTAACCCTGCCAACACTCAATCGAGCCGAGACTAAGCCCATTGAAAATCTTGGCATGGACATTGCGACCGATCTTCTACTTCCACCCAAGTTCTATGACGTGGTCACCGAGAGTGGCCGAATTGAGTTGGAAAAGGAAAAAGCACGAAGGATGCGTGATGCTCTCGAGGAAGCAGCCGATACTGGCAATCCCAAGAATCTTCACCAGCCGATTGATGCGATCGAGTCATCGGTTGACTCTGCCACTACAGCGAAACGTAGTGTGTTAGACTACTTTCGCGGGGCGGAGCGGGATGCAGATCTCAAGGATGTTGTCCATAGTTTGGAATCCACGATCTACAGGGACATCCCGAGGTACCAGCAGTTCGAGGATCGGAGTGACTTGTACGCCCTGTGTGCGGTTGCGGCGATGAATCCAGGCCGGACGCTGGGATTAAAAGACCTGAGTGGCGTCTTGGAGTGTGATCGGCGTACACTCCAGCGATACATCGATATCCTTGAGGACTTCTTCATTCTAACCCCCTCTTACCAATACAAATACAAGCGACGACGTAGTGTCCGGCTATACTTGCGCGACCCACTCTTGCTAGGATCACTTACCGACCTGGACTTCTCCGAGATGCTTGATCCGGACGCCGAACAGCGACTTACGTCGACCGTCGTCTTCGACCACTTGAAGCGCCTTGGATTCTACTATCAACGGAATAATGCCCCAGTTCACTTCTGGGAGAGCGGTGGCGAGAAAGTCGATTTCGTTATCAAGACCGGAGATGGTACTCCTCTCCCCATCGTCGCAGACGATGTGATCGCCAACCGTTCCCCAGCCAACCAGATTCAGGCTTTCTGTGACGAGCACGAATGCGAGTTCGGCCTCTCAGTCGCTCGTGACGCTGAAGCATCTATTGAAAATCGAGTGGCTACTCTGCCCCTCTGGATGTTCCTCCTCATCATTTAACGTAGCCCGTCCATTCTCAGATAAAATAGCCGGGCGGCAACGAATTCATGTCTCTTGAATGAATCATCGATCTTCCGATTGTGACTTCGGGCATCACTACAGTAACAACCAATCAGGTGCGCACTGACGTGCAGCAGCTACCATAACAATTTCATATGGATTTTCCCTCAAACTACCATTTGTAAAGAGACATCCACATCGAGCAGCCCGTATTAGTTCTGACCAGTGATGTTTCATTCGGACGTTAATGTATTGATCACTGGATTCGCTCCGCCCTCAGATAGTCGACGCACCACTCGACAGCGGTAGTCCAGTCCGCCCACACCCCCCTGGGAAGCCCGTTGTCGCTCTCTTGGCCCCGATATTCTCGCACAACCACGACTCGGTTCCCATCGGTGTACACGCGCGTACGTTT
>PUMG01000066.1 GCA_003551265.1 Halovenus sp. | reverse complement strand
CCGTCGAAGCGATCCGCGAGAACGGCATCGAGAAAGGCGACGTGCTCGCGACCGCCCGTATTGGCGCGATTCAGGCGGTGAAACACACCTGGGAGACGATTCCGATGTGTCATCAGATACCAGTGACGAACGTCGACACCGAGTTCGACCTCGGCGACAACCGTCTCACGCTCACCGTGGCAGTCGAGACCATCGGCAAGACCGGGTGTGAGATGGAGGCGCTCGAAGGCGTGACGACCGGTCTGAACGTCGTCTGGGACATGGTGAAAGCCGCAGAGAAAGACAAGCACGGACAGTACCCGGAGACAGAAATCGAATCCGTCCGCGTCGTCGACAAGCGGATTCAGACGGACATCACAGAGGTGTGAGCGCTCGTGTACGTTCTCGCAGTCGTCGGTCCCTCGGACTCGGGCAAGACAACACTGGTTGAGCGACTGACGGCACCGCTCGCCGAGCGCGGCCGCGTCGGGACAGTGAAACACATCAGCTGTGAGCCGGACATCGACACCACCGGAAAAGACACCGCCCGCCATCGGAGCGCCGGTGCGGCGGAAACGTACGGCATCACCAACAACGAGTGGTTCGCAACCGGTGAGACGCTGACACTCACGGACGCACTCGACGCACTCGCGGGGCGCTGTGAGTACGCGCTGGTCGAGGGATACAGCGACCTGTTACTCCCCAAAATCGTTCTGGGTGGACGGGAAGCAGATTACGCAGTCGTCGAACGTGCGCCGTCGGCCGACGACGTCGATGTCGATGCACTGGTCGAAACAATCGAATCGCTGGAGCCGTACGAGACGCCCGACTCACTCGCAGAGTGGGCGAGACACGTCCACGCAACAGACGAGGGTGGGGCTGTCGTGATGATAACGGGCCAGTTGCGTACCAGCGGTGTCGACAGGGACATCACCGCTGGAACGCGACACAACGGGACTGGAAGTCGATTCACTGAGACGATTGAGACACTCCGTACCCACCTCGACGCACGGACCGGCGTCTCCGAGACACTGGTCCACCGGCACTACGCCGTGGAGAAAGAGACCTCACAGCGCATCACGGTCGTTCTGCTGGTTACCGACCACGCCGAGACACTGTCGGTTCTCGAAGAGGGCCTCGAATGGCTCGAGGACACACCAGAGGTGAGCCAGACACAGTGGACAGTCGAAACGATACCGAACGACCAGTGCTGCGATACCAGCTGACGGGATCTGTGATCGATTCTCGACCCGTCCGTACCGTGTGAGAGCTGTCAATCGTTCTATTGGCCATATACACACAGACGAATCAACACACCAGACCCGCTCACAGACGCCGGCGTTCGACACCCGCAACCGTCACCCCGAGCGCGGCGGCGAGCCAGACGAAAAGCCCAACCACACTCGCCAGCGGTGAGGCGTACCCGGTCTCGGTGTCGAGCGCGACGAACAGCACAGTTTCGAAGGTGAGCCCGCGATACGCACTCGCAGGCGAGGCGGCAAGTGCGGCGGTCAACTGCTGGTCGGCGATCCAGCCCGTGCCGAACCCGCGCAACAGGACGAGGTCGACGCCGACGATGACGAGACCCAGCACAGCAACAGCCAGGATAATCGCGGTCCGACGCGACCACGCGAGCGCCGACACTGCCAGCGCGAGCGCGAGCGTGACGAGTCCGTACAGCAGTGTCAGCCCGATGAACCGGATGAACAGCGCGGGCGAGTCGATGCCAGTGTGTGCAACGAGCGTCGACGGCTCCGGTGGCGACTGCGTAGCGAGGTAGATACCGACGAGCACCAGCGGGAGCGCGAGCGCAACAACCAGCGCCAGCGCACGGCCAGCGTAGATGCCCAGAACGTACGCCCAGGCCGGGACGGGGTACGTTTCGAGCACTTCCAGTTCACCTCGTCGGGCGTCGTCCGTAATCGTCCGGTAGCCGAGTGCAACGGCGACCGCTGGAACGAGCAACTCGAACGGTAACAGCAGGTCGATAGCCGCCGGGACGTACCCGACCTCGGGTCCCTCACCGACGAAGAGCACCCCGAAAGAGACCGTCAACACGCCAGCGACGAGAACGAAGTACGACCGCGAGCGCAGCAGTGTCAACACCTCCCGCACCAGCACCGTCTGGATTGCCTGTGTTGCGCTCATGAGGACTCACCCACGACCTCCACAGTCCCACGCTGACGGGAGATTGCGGTGTCGAAGACGCTCTGCAGTGAGTCACACTCGTAGGTTTCGAGCAGCGCATCGGGTGACCCTGTCGTGAGCACGTTCCCCGCCTCCAGCAGGATGACGTCGTCGGCGAAGTCCTCTGCGAGGTGCAGGTCGTGAGTGCTGAGCACGACCGCGGTGCCCTCGTCTGCGAGTTCCCGAACGACTTCGAACGTCCGCTGGCGCATTCCCGGGTCGAGTCCACTGCCCGGTTCGTCGAGCACGACGACGGGCGGGTCACCCACCGTTGCCTGTGCAATCCCGAGCAGTCGTTGCATCCCGCCCGAGAGCGCCTCGACGTCGCGCTCACCCGCCTCGCCCAGTCCGACGCGTTCGAGCAAGCCAGCCGGTTCGTCGTCGACGAGTGAGGTGTAGAATTCGAGCGTCTCACGCGTGGTAAAGCCCGGTCGGAACGCTGGCTGTTGTGGCATGTACCCGATCTCACGCGCTGTCTCGGGACCCTCGTAGGTGACCGACCCGCTGGTTGGCGACAGAACGCGTGTGAGCACCCGGAGAAGCGTCGTCTTTCCCGACCCGTTGGGCCCGATAATCGTCGTGACTGTCCCCGCCTCGAGACTCACCGAGACGTCGTTGAGCACATCCACAGCGCCGAACGAACGCGAGACGTTCGTTGCAGTGATGATGGCGCTGTCTTCTGTTCCCGTCACTCCGTCTGTGTCTCCGTCCGTCACTCCGTCTGTTTCGTCCTCCATCTCTCCCGTTGCACCTGCGTCAGCCCTGCTCTCACTCATCGTGGTCACCTCTCGTCAGATGCTGGTGTTCGGTGCTCGCCGGGGAGACGACGGTTCCGGGTTCTTCTTCGGACAGGGCAGCGAGGACGTCGGGGTTCGCCGGTTCGGCAAGCGGGGCGGTGTCGACGATGCTCCCCTGGCGAAGACCGGGCGAGGTTGCTCGAATCTCGGCGAGGGCTTTCGCTGCAGGTGACTCACCCAGCGTTCTTGACCCATCCGTTCTGTGGAATCGTTTCTCGACCGGGTCGGTCGGCGAGTACGACCTGTCGAGGGTGTCGCCGACCACGTCGCCGTGAGCGCCGTCCCAGTAGTTTCCTTCACCCTCGTCGGTCCAGACTCGGAGCGGTCCGATACCGGCGCTCGCGTGTTCGTCGTTGTCGACGAAGTCGTTGTCCCGAATCACGTTCGAGGGGAGTATGGACCCCGAGCGCATCCCAAGGTTGTTCCCGTAGATGACGTTCCCCTCGTAGACGGACTGACTGGTTCCACCCATCATTCCGCGGTCGTTGTGTGCGACGATGTTGTCGGCGATGTACGAGCGCGACCCGCCAGGGATGATTCCGTCGACGGCTTGCTGTACGTCGTTGCCGACGACTGCGTTGCGTGCTGGATTGGTCATGATGGTGATGCCAGCAGATGTCTGCCCTCTTGCGACGTTGTCCGCAATGAGGGAGTCGGAGGTGTACATGAAGTGGACGCCGAAGCGGTTGTCGACGAACGTGCTGTTTCGAATCACGCTCTCGTCCGCACGGTGAAGGTAGATACCGTCACGTCCGCCGTCGAACGTCGAATCCTCGACGACAACCGGTGACCGAATCGAGAGCACGCCCATGAAGCCGTCCATCGGCACGTCCGCTCCCTCGATGGCCAATCGCTCGACGACTCCCTCGGGGGCATCTCTGTACAGGACGCCGCTGGCAGGCGTCTCGATACGGACGTCGTGGACGTACACTCCCTCGGCGCCGACGACCCAGATTCCTGCGTCGCTGTATCCGTAGCCGGTTTCGACCGCACTCTCCCAGTCGTCGCCTCCAGCATCAGTGTCCTCCTCAGTGACCTTCTGGAGGTCGTTGTCGTCCCCAATGGTGTGGTCGTCCTCGCCTTCAGTGACGTGGTCGTCCTCTTCTGCGTCGGGTTCACCACGGGTCTCGTCTCCGACGCCCGTGATGTCGATGCCAGTGACTGCGGCGTCGTCGTGCGTGATTTCGAGAACGGTTCCGTTACCGTCACCCTGGAGTGTGG
>PUMG01000285.1 GCA_003551265.1 Halovenus sp. | reverse complement strand
TGCTAGAACTGCCGGAACTACTGCTCGATGTCGAGTACTTCGTCGACGTCGAGGCACTCCCGGAATCTGTTCTGACCTCTGTTCCGAAGTCAGTACAGTCGTTGCAGACCTCGAGTTCGGCCCCCTCTATCTTGATACGGTTTGGACTACCCGTCTCCGTCCCGCACATCTCACACTGGACCATACCTGCTTCTTGGGCACCCCCTCGCTTAAAAGATACGCTCACGTCGATAGGGATCATCATACCTGTACAGAGATTCTCGCTGCAACGTACAGCGAGAAATCTATGATGACGTACGACAATCCCTATACTCACATGGAGTGTGGAATTCTCGTCTACGACGGATTCGACGACCTCGACGCGCTCGGCCCGTTCGAGGTGTTCAGCCACGCCCGAAAACAGGGGGCCAACATCGACGTCGGCCTGTACACACTCGACGAGCAAGACCACGTCGTCACCAGCCACGGACTCCGCATCGGACCGGTCGAAGTTCTTCCGGAGAATCTCGACCTGGTCGTCGTTCCCGGTGGCGGATGGTCGACGACAGACCAGGAAAGTGCACGGGGGGAGGCTAAACGCGGCACCATTCCCGACGCGCTCGGCCGATTGGCAACTCACGGAACCGTCATCGCATCGGTCTGCACCGGGGGAATGTTGCTTGCAGAGGCAGGACTCACAGACGACCGTCCTGCGATTACGCATCACTCTGCTATTGATGACCTTCGAACGTCAGGTGCAGACGTGGTCGAGGCACGGGTTGTCGACGACGGGGATATCGTGACTGCCGGCGGAATCACCGCTGGCATCGACCTCGCGTTACACCTCCTCGAACGCGAGTTCGGCACAGATACTGCCCAGAGTGTCGCAACGACGATGGAGTACGAACCCGCTGATGTAGTTGTAACGAAAGAGTTGTAAAAATCCCGTCACTCAGTCACGAGAGTTCCTGCATCGCGTAGTAGAATCGCTGGAGTGCGGTCAGGTGTCCGACCAGTGCGAACACAACCAGTAGCCAGCCGACGGTGGTGAGTCCGAGCCACGTGGTCTGAACGAACGCGGCCACAGTCGCGATGAACGCCACCAGCACGAGTCGGTCTGCCCGGCCGAGGAGTCCGCCGTAGACCCGGTCGAGGTCGACTGCCTGTGCCTGCGTGCCGAGATACGACGTCATCAACACCCCCGTCACGGCGGCGAAGCCGAGAGCGTACTCGTCGATACCGGCGGCAAGCCCGGCGATGATGAATATGTCGGCGTAGCGGTCGAGCACGTGGTCGAAGAGGTCGCCACCGCGGGATTCAACGCCCAGTTCACGGGCGAGTCCGCCGTCGACCAGGTCGAGAATGCCGTTCCAGACCACCAGAAACGCACCGAGCAGATACAACAGTGGTTCCTCACCCGCGAGATAGAACACGATTCCTGCTCCCCCGGCGACGACAGCCGCGAGCAGAGTCACTGCGTTCGGACTCATTCCTGCTCGTTTCGCACCGGTAATGAACGGTTGTATCAACGTGTCTGCGAGTGGGCGTAACGAGTCGAGCGTCATAGATATTCGATGTAAGAGACAGTGCCTGCGCTCGGTTCCCGACTCCCTGAGACCACCGCTTCGATCTCCGATGCGACAGCGTCAGGGTCACGATCTGTCGTCTCTATCTCGTAGATTCGGTCAGGTCCGTGTCTCTCGACTGCTTCGGCCAGGATGACATCGAGGGCTTCACTCTCGACGTTTTCGGCTATCGAGTCGGCGTTCTCTCCTCGTTCGTCGAGTCGCCGTTCGAGTTCCTCGGGATGGCACCGACAGACGACAACACGGTCGGCCGCGAAGTAGTGTGCCAGATGGGATTCGAAGATGACGTCGTCTCGTTCGTCGAGCCACCCAGAGACGGCGTCAATGTCGACGATGGCTGAGTCTCGATGCTCGTCGTGCCCGGTGGTGAACTCGTGCTCGGTAATCACCTCGTTGAGATGGACCACCTCGAACGACGAGAGCGAGTTACGACAATCACTCTCGGCGGATGTGTGCTCTCGGTCTGCGAGCAGTGCGGTCGCCGTTGTCTTCCCTGTGCCGGGTGTGCCGGTGACTGCAACTCTCATCCATCGAGCACCTCGTTGAGTGTGGCAACTGCTCTGGTGGTTGTCTCTTTCGTCCCACAGGAGACGCGAATACACTCGGACAGTCCAAAACTCGTACAGTCACGGATAATTGTCCCCTTACGCTGTGCCTGTTCGGTGACGTCTTTCGCGTTCCCGACCTCTGCGAGCACGAAGTTTCCGCCGCTCTCCCACGTCGGCGCACCGAGCGTCTCACGAATGTATGTTCGGGCCCAGTGTACTGTCTCGACCGTCCGTTCGACGTGGTCGTCGTCATCGAGCGCTGCCAGACCAGCATAACACGCCGGTGCGTTCACAGCAAAGGGTGTGTTCACACGCTCGTAAGCGCTCGCCCACGCCCTCGGAACGAGTCCGTAGCCCAGTCGAAGGCCCGCAAGTCCGTAGGCTTTCGAGAACGTCCGAAGAACGGCCACGTCGTCGCGCTCGTCGAGTAACTGACGAGCCGAGGAATTCGACGTAAACTCGCCGTACGCCTCGTCGACAACGACCAGTGTGTCCTCGTTTGTCGTCTCTGTGAGCGTCTCGATTTCGTCGAGTGTCATCTCAGACCCCGACGGATTGTGTGGTGTCGTGACGTAGATGATTCGGTGGTCGTCGTAGGCTTCGAGTATCGTCTCGGCTGTCTGCTCGAAACCGTCGTGTTTCGAGAGATGATACTGGTCGACACCAGCGTCGCGATAGTGAGCGCTCATCGCGTAGTAGGCAAACCCTGGTTCTGGGACGAGAACCCGGTCGCCGGAATCGAGAAATGCGCGTGCGAGATAGTCGAGAAAACCGTCACCGCCGGGGGTGAGCCACACCTGTACGGGGTCGAGCGCCCACGTTTCGGCGAGCGCTTCGACGAGGTCAGTGTGAGCGGCTTTCGGATACGTGTGGACGGACTCGGCTGCGTCGACAATTGCCTCGACAGCGCGTGGACTCGGTCCAAACGGGTTCTCGTTCGACGACAGTTTGTGCAGGTCGTCGGGGTTCAGCCCGAGTTCGCGCGCCACCTCTGTGATACCGCGTCCCGCCCGGTAGGGGACGTGGTCCGACAGGTCCCGAGGTTTCATGCCCGGAAGATACGGACGACGCGTCTTAAGCGTGGTTATACTGCCGGACCAAAATCCTGTCGGATTTTCGACGGTAAGTCTCAGGTGGTCGGACGGGGTTTGAACCACGCGAAGACGTGCTCGCTTCGCTACACGCGAGTTCTCTAATTCGAATCCCACCATGCCGGTTCGGTCGTCGCTTCGCTCCTTCCTGCACGGGCGTGTTTCGAGCGGACGCGAGAAATCGCGAACGGGCGTGGCGGGATTCGAACCCGCGATCGAGAGGTTAGGAACCTCTCGCCCTGTCCACTAGGCCACACGCCCTGGAACACACTCCACTGTACGCCAAAAAAACGGTTGCTATCGTTGTCGCGTTTGTCACCGTCAGAACGGTAGACCGATGTCAAACAGGAGCCCACTGCCGATGAGCAGGAGCACGAGCGCGAGCAGTTTTGCGTATCGCGAAACAGTCACCCGAACTCGGGTCGGAAGCTGTGCCCGAACAATCGGCAAGATGAGCAACCCGAGCAGTATCGACAGTGCTCCACCGAGGAGCGTTACCCGGATATTGTACATCCCAATAGAGATCACCAGCGTGCCCATGAGATAATCCAACGCGGTCCACCAGCTCCAGCCAGTCTCCGTTGCTGCCGAGGAGACACCCTCGCCGCCCTCTTCAGTCATGTCGACGACGCTTGGTTTCCCGGTATCCATCTCGGTTCCCTCTCCCAACTTGACGACGTCGATGTCGAATTCGGTCGTATCGTCTTCACAGTCAATTGCGAACGACAGCGTCTCGCCAGCAGCATCGACGGGCGTGGCGTACTCGAGCCTCGTCGTCTCCGTCGAGCGGGAGTCGATTTCGAGTTCCGTCGAGTCGACGACTGTCTCATCGAGGCGTAGTGTAACCTCTTTGATTCCGTTCAGGTCACCGATGTTCTCGACGGTAACGTCGATAGCGGTGTCCATTCCCGCGACCGCTTCGTTCGTGTCGACCGCTGGCTTAGATGCGGCCACCATGAACACAGCACTCTCTGGATCCGGTGGCTTGTCGATA
>PUMG01000207.1 GCA_003551265.1 Halovenus sp. | reverse complement strand
CATCGCACGGGCAGTCTGGGCCACTGACGACCGGGTCCGCCCGCTGCTCGGACTCGCCACTGGCGGGTTCGTCGTCACACTCGGCGTGCTCGTCGGGGTTCCGGTCGTCGCGCTGGCGCTGGTTCTGGTTCTCGTCGGCTGGTGGCTCCTGCGCCACGACACGGTCGGCTTCGAGACGATGCTGGTCGTCGCTGGCGCAGGTCTCATCCTGGTCGTCGAGTTCGTCAATCTGGAGGGCGAACGGTTCAACGTCATCTTCAAGCCGTACGTCGAGGTGTGGCTGTTCTGGGCAGTTGCAAGCGCCGTTGCGCTGGCGCGTCTCACATCCGGCTGGCCTGCCATCGCGAACGAGGACATCAACCGACGGCAACTCCGACAGACGGGGACGGTTCTCGCGGTTGTTCTCGTGGTTGTGACAGTTCCGTACGCGGGACTCGCGCTGACAGACCACGTGAGTACAGGCACAGAAACGACCGACGAGGTCGGGACGACCCTCGATGCGACGGCGTTCGTCGAGGTCCACTATCCCGAGGAAGCCGCCGCGATTCGCTGGCTGGAGTCACACTCCGGACAACCGACGATTCTGACTGGTGCGCCCGCAGGATACAACTGGATTCCAGCGGACGGAGATGGCTCGGCAGCCCCGTCGAGTCTCACGGGCATTCCGACCGTCGCGGGGTGGACACACGAAGCGCAGTACCGGGGAGATGCGGTGTACAACGAACGCGTCGACGACGTCTGGACGATGTACGGCGGTGAGCGCGACGACCAGCGGACACTGCTCGCAGCGTACGATGTCGAGTACATCTACGTTGGTCCGGCCGAGGAGAACGCACAGTTCGAGATTACGGTCGACGAACTCGATGCAGTGACGGTTGCCGAGTCGTGGGACGACGTCACGATGTATCAGGTCGACCACGACCGCCTCTGAGCGTCGAGAGGGACGTTCGAGACAGCCGTTCGAAAGGGACGCTTGAGATGATGACTACGGTATCGAGACATCTTTGAGGCAGGTCGCCGAGAGGTAAACTGATGAGTACGAGCCACGGGAACGACATGGAACACGAGAACGCACGACAGGACGTAATCGCGGTCGACGCCGACGACAACGAGCAGGGGCTGGTCAACCGACTCGACGCCCACACTGGAGAAGGAATCCGTCACCGGGCGTTTACCGCGTTACTGTTCGACCAGGGCGGTCACATTCTGCTGGCACAGCGAAGCCCCGAAAAGCGCCTCTGGGACACCCACTGGGACGGAACGGTCGCCTCACATCCCGAGCAGGGACAGACACAGGTCGAGGCGACTCGCCAGCGTCTCGAAGAGGAACTCGGCGTGACGCCCGATCAGTACGACGACCTGCGGGTGACCGACCAGTTCGAGTACAAACGCTACTACTACACCGAAGGCGTCGAGCACGAGGTGTGCGCCGTCTTGCAGGCGACGCTCACTGACACCCGTCTCGACCCTGACCCGAGTGAGGTTGCCGGAGTCATGTGGGTGCCCTACGAACGTCTCTATCACCATCCCCGGTGGTACCGCCAGCTTCGGCTGTGTCCCTGGTTCGAGATTGCGATGCGTCGGGACTTCGAGCGGCGGGATTGAACGGTCGTGTCAGGACTCGCTGTCGAGATTTCGGGCAATGTCGGCGAGTGTGGAGGCTGGCGGCTCCGGCGGCGAGTAGATAACTCGCTCACCGGGCCGACGCAGTCCGTAGGCGTAGCCCGTCCGAAGCACGTCAAGCGCGAGCGGGTCATCAGCAGTGAGTCCGTGTTCGTCGAGCCACGCTCGAAAACGATTCTCGCTATCACGCGTTCGTTCCCGTGCGAGCTGGCGCGTTGGATAGGCATCCTGGACGGTCGTCTCGCCGCCGAGCCCTGTTGTGACCATCGCGTGTGAGCCGTCTCCTTCGAGGGAGAGAAAAACAACATCACCGGGTTCACAGTCGAGTTCATCGGGAAGTTCCACCTGCAGTCGTCGCGTTCGCCCGACGCTCGTGAGATGAACTCGATGTGAGTCGACAGTCGTGTGGTCAGATGGAATGCGGTCGGTCATAGGGTCGTTCGTAAAGCGTTCGTCACCTGGTTCCGGCCCAGCTCATCGAAGCACGGATGGAACGGTCCGCGTCCACTGTCTCTATCCACCGTCTGGGCCTCTATTCGGCAAGAAGCTCTTCGACTGGCTGGTTGCCGGTGTCGACGATGCGGGCGTTTATCTGTCGCGTGCTGTTGCTGATTTCGCGGCCGCGGACAGTGATACGCTTGCGCTCGCCGTCGCGTCGGGGTTTGTAGCCCGTGCCTCCCGTGAGCAGAACCGCCTTCAGGTTCGCGCCAGGAACGTCGCCGCGCATCGGCCGTCCGGCGTTGTCCGAACCGCCAGTCACTTCGAGCGTGTAGCCGTCCAGGCCGACGGCGCTGCCGTCGACTTCGTCGCCGATCTCTCGTCCGATGAAGCGGTTTGCGTCCTGATCCGATACCTCGACCTGGTGAGTCGTTCCGTCGTCCGGGTTGGCGACGGCAACTGTGAATTCAGCCATATGTGTGTCAAAATCAATCCGCAATCAAAAGCCCGTCGAACTGTCCTCGTCGTCGGCCTCTCTTTTGAACCGTTCTCGCCGCGATTCTCTCTTTCGAAAGGATAGTAGGGGACGCCCCCCGACGTTCGTACATGGAAGTCGGACTCGTGATTCTCGACGGCTGGGGGCTGAACCCGGACCCGGACGCTCGTGACGCGGTCGCTGCGGCCGACACGCCAACGTTCGACGAAGTTCGCGAGCGTGGCGCGTTCGGAACGCTCGAAACCCACGGCCGCCGCGTTGGTCTCCCGGACGGACAGATGGGAAACAGCGAGGTCGGCCACCTCAACATCGGGGCAGGTCGCGTGGTCACACAGGCGTCTGCCCGGATTACCGACGCGATTGCTCGCTGGCACGGGGACCAGAGCGCGTTCGAGGAGCCGGCCGACCCGGCGCTATCCAAAAATCCCGCCATCGAGTCGGCGTTTGAATACGCGAGTGAACAGGGTGGACGAGTTCATCTGCTTGGTCTCGTCAGCGACGGCGGCGTCCACTCGTACCAGTCACACCTGCACGCGCTCGTCGAACTCGCCGCCGAACGCGGTACCGAGGCAGTCACCCACGCCTTCACCGACGGGCGAGATACATCCCCCACTGGTGGGCTGGAGTATCTTCGAGAACTCGAACGAATCACTGAAACATACGGAACGGGCCACGTGGCGACAGTGTGTGGCCGGTACTACGCGATGGACCGCGACGAGAACTGGGAACGAACGAAGCGGGCATACGACGCGATTGTCAACCACGAGGCAGCACACACCGCCTCCTCGGCAGTGGCGGCCGTCGGTGCATCCTACGACCGCGACGTAACCGACGAGTTCGTCGAACCGACGGTCATCGCTGGCAGACCAGCCCTTGAAGATGGTGACAGCGTCATCTTCGTCAACTTCCGGGCCGACCGCGCACGGCAGTTGATACGGCTGCTCGCAGACATCGAACCCGTGTGGTCGTTCGAGACAGACCCGCCCGACACTCATCTCGTGACCATGACCGCATACGACGAGACGTTCGACTTGCCCGTTGCGTTCCCACCGAATCGACCCCGGAACACGCTCGGAGAGGTGCTCGCCGACACCGGCCACACACAGCTCAGAATCGCCGAGACAGAGAAGTACGGCCACGTTACCTACTTCCTCAACGGTGGACGTGAGGTGGCCTTCGAGGGCGAACGCCGCGAGATTGTCCCGAGTCCCGCTGTCCCGACCTACGACCAGCAGCCAGCGATGAGTGCGCCGGAGTTGACCGACAGCGCAATCGAAATACTCGAAACCGACGACCCAGATGTGGTCGTTCTCAACTACGCCAACCCCGACATGGTCGGCCATACAGGCGACTTCGACGCAGCAGTGAGCGCCATCGAGGCCGTCGACGAGCAACTGGCCCGGCTGAGGCGAGCGATGCAGGCAGCAGGTGCACACGTCATCGTCACCGCAGACCACGGGAACGCTGAGGACATGGGGACCTCAGAAGCGCCTCACACGGCACACACCACCAACCCGGTTCCGTTCGTCTACCTCTCACCCGACGACAACGACGGAGGTCGTACTGTCAGGGATGGCGGCACACTCGCAGATATCGCACCAACGGTGTTGGAACTGCTCTCCATTTCACAGCCCGACCAGATGACCGGCGAAATGTTGCTCGGCTGACCTCAACCCAATATAGCCGGATATGAAACACCGTTGCGCAGCCCTGGTTGTTCCGCTGTACCGACGTTCGTGTGTATCAGAACAGTTATTCTCTCGAGCCAGCAATCTCGGATGGACCCTTCCAATGGACAGACGGACGTATATGACAGCCATTGCTTCGATGGTAACAGCGGTGTTCTCGGGCTGTCTCGATACCCAAGAGACAGAGCCCGACCCACAGATAGCGTTTCTGGAAGTCGAGAATCACCGCCACGACAGCCCCTCCGAGTTCGATATCCGAATCGAAGAGAGCGGCGAGACAGTGTTCGAAGCAAGTGAAGAACTCGTGGCCGACCCGACTGAGGGCGTCATCCTCTACGAAGAGCCAGTCTCGGGACCGGGCGAGTACGAGGTGACAGTCGAAGTCGACGGCCACGAGAGCCACACAGATACCAGCGACCTCGTCACTCCCGACGAAGAGTGTTTGTACCTGAACTTCTATCTCAGTGGGTCTCTCCACGTCGAATCGCTGGCCTGGCCGTGTGACGACGACACCTAAGTGAACTACCCCTGCCTACCTGCCGCCGTTGGCGGCTCCTTGAGGCAGGGGCTTAGCGCCTGCATTCAGCTAAAGCTGCTCTTCGAGCGCTGAGAGGCGCGATTCCAGATCGTCGATGCGCGCTTCTTTTCGCTCGTTCGCTTCTTCGAGTGCAGCGATCTGGTCGTCTCTCTCGCCGAGTTGTTCGTCTCTTTCGTCGAGTCGGTTCGAGAGCGCCTTGATAGCCGCAAGCGCAACGCCGTCGGCGTCGACCGTCGAGATAGTCCGCTCGTCGCCGAGATCGAACGCCTCGTGGAAGTCTTCGGCTGTCGGACCCATGTGGGTGCTGTCGTCGTTGCGTTCGTACCGCCATCGGGTGATATCGAGTGATTCGACGCCGTCGAGTACAGACTCGGGGTCCACCTGCTCGACATCCCGTTTGTGCGCCCGCGAACTCTCGTTGTCGAAAGACTGAGCGGTGACGGGCATCTGGAAGTACGCGGTGTTGTCGCTCTCCGCACGGATTCGGTCTGTCGAGGAGTCGCCGAAGACGACAGACCCATCGTGGCCGTTGGTTTCGGCTCCACGTCCGGCCGCGAAGGAGAACTCGCCGTCTGCGGTGTTATCGGTTCCGCCAGCGACGAACGCACCCGCTGCTGTTGCGTCGTTGTCGACGCCGCCCCCGACAGTCGACCCACGACCGTCTGCGAAGTTTCCACGACCACCGACGACGGTGCTGTGTTGAGCGCGGGCGATGTTCACTCGCCCACCGACGACAGTCGAACTGGAGCCACGCGCGACGTTGCCCGTGCCGCCGGTGACCGTCGCATAGCTGTTGCTCGCGCGGTTTCCGACACCGCCGCCAACGCTGGTAAATGCCTCGGTCGCATCGTTGTTCGCACCCCCGGCGACAACTGATCGTGGTCCCAGGGCGTCGTTTCCTGTCCCACCACTGACAACTGACACGGCACCGTTTGCGGTGTTTCTGAGACCGCCCCCAACGGCAGCGAGTTGGCCCTCTTCCGGGTCGTCACTGTCAGTTCCCGCCTGATTTCCGGCACCCCCGCCGACGGTTCCGAAGTGTGAGGTAACGACGTTCGCTTCGGTGTTCTCCGTGTCTTTTCGGAAGAAACCACCGCCGCCGATTGCTCCGCCGACGACCCCGTCGACAACTTCGTTGAGGCTTCCCGCACGCACTGTTCCCCCATCGCGTATTTCGGCGTCGTCGTCACGAACGAACGACTGTGGGCCGGTGAGGCGGAACACCGTCTCTCCATCCACCTCGATAGTCTCCTCACCGAGGTTGACGCGCTCTGGTGCCTGGGCGTATCTGGCCGACGCCGTTCCCGTTCCACCCCCGATGGCGAGCGCGCCGAGCCCGGCAAGTGTGGCCAGCGTCCCACGTCGTGAGACGGTCGAAGCTGATTGCGTTGCTGTACTGTTCGTCGAGCTGTCAGTTTGTGTGTCGTCTGTCATGGCGGCACCCTCCTTGCATCAACCTGGTCGTCGAACCGACCCAACTGAGAGGGAGTAGTGGACCTGTTCAGAGATTCCCGCCACAATGTGCAGCGAGAACTCGATGATGACGGACAATGTTCCCTCTAATTACAGAGTACAGAGCGAGTGAAAACAAAAGTCTTTCTCGGAAATGGGACTCTCCAGAGCGACACAGTCACCAGTTTCGCACTCGTATCCCAGTCCGTGCGCGCCTACCAACTCGCCTACGACGGCCAGCCCTACCACGGCTTCCAGCGCCAGCCTGACGTTCCGACTGTCGAGGACACCCTCTTCGACGCGCTGTCAGCACTTGACGTGCTCACAGACGAGACGACTCCTCCCGGATACGCCGGAGCAGGACGCACCGACAGCGGTGTCTCCGCGCTCGTCCAGACTATCAGCTTCGAAGCGCCCGATTGGCTCACACCCAGTGCGTTCAACAGCGAACTCCCCGGTTCGATCCGTGTCTGGGCGAGTGCCGAGGTTCCCGAGGAGTTCCACGCCACCCACTGGGCCAGCGAACGCGAGTACACGTACTTTCTGTGGGCTGGTGACGCCGAGGAGACGCTCGCACGACAGACACTCGAAGCGCTCTCTGGCGAACATGACTTCCACAACCTCACCCCAGACGACACCGGAACCGTCCGGACGCTCGATGCGGTGCTCGAACCTGAACCTCCGTTTTTTGTGATTCGCGTTCGAGCAGGTGGCTTTCCGCGACAGTTCGTTCGTCGAGCGGTCACACTCGTCTCCGATATCGCACGTGGAACCCGCCCGCTGTCGTTCGTTGACCGCGTTCTCTCACCCGAAACGCTCTCCGGACCCGATGGAATCGGCCCAGCACCCGCGCCTCCGCTCGTGCTCACCGGCGTTTCATATCCCAACATACGGTTTATTGTCGAGCAGGAGGCCGCTCGGCGGAGTCAAGAACAATTCGGTGCGATGTACAGAGAACGGGCGACGAGTGCCCGTATCGCCGAGGTACTCGCCAGTTCACTCGGTGAGTTCTTCGACCCGGCGGTATAGCTCCGGTTCGTGCCGTTCGAGAAGAGCGAGGTCAATATCCAGTTCGTCAATCCGGTTTCGCACTCTGCTTCGCACCGTTGCCCGGTACGCATCGCTTCCGGTTCGGCCCGCAAGCACTTCGCGTTCTCTCTCCGTCAGCAACGCTCTGGAGGACATACTGTCGGTACGTGACGACGGTGAATAACGATGCTCGCCAGATAGAGCTGTGTTGTCACCTGATTTGTGCCAGATACGGGCGGTTTCACGACCGACGTGTGTCGTTGGTATACTGTATGTTGCGATATGAAATCGTGGAGCCTTGGGCTAGATCTCTTCTCATCGTTCGAACGTCAGAACGTCACGTTTGTCCGCCGGAATCGGGTTCCGATACATCACCTCTTCTGTCTCACAGAGTTCCGCAAAGTCAGTATCAGTAGTGAGCAGATAGTCCGCGTCGTACGAGCGTGCGAGCGAGAGAAGAAACGAATCGTATACATCGTGGTTTTTTTCGGCACTGATTTCGTATGCATCAAGTATCGTAGCGTCGGTGGCGCTAATTATCCGCGCTGGACTCTGAACCAGTGACTGAACCGCGTTTCGGGCGTCCACCGGCTCCACACCAAACTGGCGAGTCATAATATACTGTGCTCGAAGAGGATAGTAGTCAAACAGGAGCAACACATTTGGCCCATCGAGCGCATCCGCAATCCACGGGTAGACCTCATCGTGTGCGGGATGGTCGTCAGTAAGCCCAATGGCGAGGATGTTGACGTCCGTGAGAACTGTGACCTCGGTTGGCAGCGAGTCCACCTGTCTGGTCATTGCTCATCTATCGAGCCGAAAAGACTTTCCCCGGCATCACTCAGGGTCTCCCACGAATCGTGCCCAGCTGTTGCCGTCTGCAACCTCGAACTCGGCTTTGGATTGACCTCCAAAACGGAACCAATCAGCCGTGCGGGAATCTCGTCGTCCGGGCCGATTCCGAGTCGGTCCCGAATCTCCTTTGGAAGCGTGACTCTCCCTCTGTCGTCGACTGTCAGCGTGATTTCTTTCCCGGTTGTCGTCCTGGTCGAGTTCTTACCCATATTAAATCATCCCATACCCACTAATTCCCTTACATATAAAGCGTTTGCGCTGCCTGGAGAAGGCTCTCTGTCGGTCAGAAATATTCGCTGGCGTTACGTCCACTCCATGTAGCCACAGCGCCCACAGTGGCGACGGTCGCCGTGTTCGGCGAGGAAGGCGTCACCACAGCGCTGGCACTTCACGTGGTCGGTCGTGCCGTCGTCGTTGTAAATCTCGTAGTGTGCCATCTATGCCTCCTCACCGTCGCTTTCGATCTTGTTGCGTTCGAGCATGTACTTCTGCTCGACGTCGCGTGCGATGTCAGACGATTCGTAGACTTTTGCCTTGCCCATCGTCTTTCGCATGCCGAATTTTGTGTCGAGTTCACGGACGACGACTTCTTTCGAGTCTTTGTTCAACTTCGCTGCCAGCGAGTCACGCACGGAGAGGCGCTCTGGCGTCGCCTCCTCGTGAGTCATCTCGAAGCGAACGTCCGTCCTGTGCAACATCGGGTTCTCCTCTTCAGAGAGTATCGTGATGTCCATAGTTACCTTACACTCGACCTAATCGAGGTAAAAGGATTTCGAACCGGCGGGTGTCAGGGACGACCGCGCCGGAACCGTCGTGCAATCGCAGTCTGCAGCGACTGTATCGTCGCATCAGCGTTCCGGACAAGAATGACTTTTCCGTCTACCTCCTCGCCGAGAGTGTCCGAAAGCGAGCCCGAAAATACCTGCTCGAGAGCCGTTCGCTGTGAGAGACCGAGGACAGCAGTGTCATACTCGTTGGCAACAGTGATCAGCGTCGCCTGGACGTCATCACCAGTCACGACATTCCACTCATACTCGTCGAGACCGACGCGCGTGGTCACGTTCTCGATGAGTGCTCGGCCCCGTTCTGTCGCTTCAGCCTCGGATTCATCCGCACCGACGGTCTGGATATTGACGAGCGTGAGCGTGGCACCGTTCTCGGCCTCGGCGAACGCGGCGGCCTGCCGGACGACCGTCTCCGAGTACTGACCGCCGTCGACGAACGCGACGATGTCACCGACGGTCTCGCCTCGAGGTCTGACCAACGACACCTCGCAGGGAGCGCGTTCGATGATTCTGTCGATGTTCGAGCCGAGGATACGGTCGCGGGGTTTCCGGACACCGGACCATCCCATCACGACGCCGTCGGCGTCCTCCCGTTCTATCACGTCGAGGACTGTGTCCCCGACATCCCGGCCGACAATGGCGTGCGTTCGCAGTCCGATTCCCAGTTCGTCTGCGATCTCCTGTGCCTCGTCGAGTATCTCCTGCTGGCGCTCGATTCGTTCCTGTTCGTAGGCGACTTCCTGTGCCAGTGAGGTCTGGTCGGGGACAGTGATGACGTTCATCGCCACCAGCTCCGCAGGTTCCTCTTTCGCAGCCTTTGCCGCGGCGAGGCGAATCAACCCCCTGTCGGTTTCAGGGTTGGCCACCGGAACGACGATGCGGTGGGGTTTCTCCTCTCCTTCCGGGAGCGTCGGTTCGACGATGTCGACGAGTGCTTCACCCATGACGCCGCTTCTATCGACGCGTGGCCGGCCGTAGACGTAGTACCACACAGCGCCGAGAATGGCGATGCCAACACCGCCGACCTGTGGGAGAAGGTCCATCTGTGTGATGATGAACACTCCCGAGACGACGCCAAAAATCTGTATCCACGGGTACAGCGGCGAGTAGAACTCGGGCTCGTACCATTCGGGGTCACGGCGACGGAACGCCATCAACGAGAGACAGACGAGTATGTACACCAGAATCTGGAACGCGCCGGCGGTCTTTGCGATCTGTTCGACCGGCAGTGCGACGACGACGAACAGCATCACGCCACCGGTGATGAGAATCGCCGTCACGGGCGTTCTGAAACGGTCGTTCACGTCGCCGAACAGCTTCGGAAGCAGGTTATCACGGCTGAGTGCGAACGGATACCGCGAAGCCGTCAGAACGCCGGCGTTCGCCGTACTGATGAGTGCGAACATCGCCGCGACGACGATGAGCACGACCATCACGAATCCGAGCCCAACCACCTCGACGACAGCCACGACCGGAACGTTCTCCCACTCGTCGGTCAGCAGCATCTCCTCTTCGACGACGCCGACGATGACAGCGACGATAAGCGCATACAGTATAGCTGTAATTGCCAGCGACAACAACAGACCCAGTGGAAGGTTGCGACCGGGGTTTTCGATCTCTTCGGCGACTGCGGCAACCTTGGTGACGCCGCCGTAGGAGATCAGAACGGTGGCGGTCGCTGCGAACAAGCCGACAGAACCTTCGGAAAAGAACCCATCGAGACTGCCGCCGTACAGAGCGGTGTCGACGCTGCCACCGGTGAGACCGACGAATCCGCCGAGGATGAACAACATGACCACCACGAGTATCTTCTGTAATCCGCCAGTCTGTTTGACGCCGATGACGTTGATGCCGACCAGGAGTGCACCGATGACGACCGCGAGCAGTCTGAGCTCGGTTTGAGTCATCGTCACATCGAAACTGGAGAGAACGGGTTCGAGGTAGAACATCCCACCGAACAGCGCGAGCGACCCCTTGAACATCAGCATCAACCACGTCCCGAGTCCGGCGATTGTTCCGGCACCGGGACCCATCCCCCGCTCGATGAAGATGTAATCCCCGCCAGCCTCGGGCATCGCCGTCCCGAGTTCAGCGATAGAGAGTGCCGCTGGAAGGACGAGCACCGCTGCCAGCACGAACGCCAGGATGACTGCGGGACCCGCTTCCTGCATCGCGATGCCCGGAAGGATGAAAATGCCACTCCCTATCATCGCGCCCATGCTGATGGCGATGACCGATGGGAGACCGAGGTCACGTTCTAATTCTTCGGGCATGTTCAGAGGCGAGGTAACAGGGAGCGACCGTGTGCGATGCGAGCAACCGGTTTATTCACCGTGGTAGACACCGAGACGGTCGCGTGACTCATGGTTCCAGTTTCGGTCTCGCAGTCGTATAATAGCATCGAATAGTAGACTGATAGTACACCAATAACCATGTGAAATAATATGAGATGGATAATTCTGAGACTGTTGGACGGTCATCCTGAGAGTTTGGCCTGTCAGTATCACAAGCTTAAAATCTTCGGTGGACGGTGAGTCCTGTATGTCAGGCCACAGTCTCCGCAGAACTCTCTGCTGTATCCACAGAAATTCACGTCCCTGTTCAGAGTTTCCTGTTCGGTTATAGGTCAGAACGGTTCCGCCCGTGACAGGAGGTGAACTCGGGTGAGTGACGACGAACTCGCCAAAGACCTCGGGCTGCTGTCGGCGATGACGATCGGTATCGGGACGATGATCGGCGCAGGCATCTTCGTCCTGCCCGGTATCGCAGCACAGGAAGCAGGTCCAATCGTCGTTCTCTCGTTCATCATCGGTGGTCTCATCGCCGTTGTCAACGCGCTCGCAGTCTCCGAACTCGGGACTGCAATGCCCAAAGCAGGCGGTGGATACTACTACGTCAACCGGGGGCTCGGCCCGATGTTCGGGTCGATAACCGGACTCGGCGACTGGATGGGTCTCGCGTTCGCATCTGCGTTTTACTGTATCGGCTTCGGTGGCTACCTCGCTGACGACCTGCTTGCCGGAACGATGTTCGCGCTGCCGACGTTCGATTTCGGTGTGTTCGTCGTGACCGACATTCAACTCGGCGCAATCATTGCGGGTGTGCTCTTCGTCGGTGTCAACTACATCGGTGCCAAAGAGACGGGTGGTCTCCAGACGATTATCGTGTTTCTGTTGCTCTCGATTCTGACCGTCTTCGCGGTTGCTGGCTGGCTCCAGTTCGACTGGGGTGTGCTGCTCGAAGATGGGCTCGCACCGGCCGAAGCAGGTGGGTACGGTGCGATCCTTCCCGCCACAGGGCTGGTCTTCGTCTCTTTCCTCGGGTATGCCAAGATTGCCACCGTCGCCGAGGAGATGAAAAACCCCAGCCGGAACCTTCCGATTGCAGTGGTCGGAAGCGTCGTCATCGTGACCATCATCTACACCATTCTGGTGGCGATAATGGTCGGCGTCGTTCCGTGGGACCAGCTCGACGACAGCGTTCCCGTCTCCCAGGTCGCAGAGCTCTCCTTTGCCGGGTGGCCGGTGCTCGACGCCGTCGGCGTCACGTTCATCACGTTCGCTGCACTGCTCGCGACCGCCTCCTCTGCGAACGCCTCGATTCTCTCGTCTGCCCGTATCAACTTCGCGATGGGCAGGGACAAAATCGTCTCCGACTGGCTCAACGAGATTCACCCGAACTTCGCCACACCGTACCGGTCGATTCTGGTGACGGGGGCGCTGATCGTCGCGTTCATCCTGTTGCTCGGACAGGACCTCTCGATTCTGGCGACGGCCGCGAGCGTGCTCCATCTCATCGTCTACGCGCTGATGAACCTCGCGCTGATCGCGTTCCGCGAGACGGATGTGCCGGACTACGACCCTGATTTCACGGTCCCCCTCTATCCGATTACCCCCATCGTCGGGGCGACCGCCTCACTCGGTCTCATCTACTTCATCCAGTGGGAGGCCCAGGTGTTGAGCCTGCTGTTCGTCGTCGGGGCTGTCGTCTGGTACTTCCTCTACGCCCGCGAACACACGAAAGTCGAGGGAGAAGTCGGACGCTACGTCAGAGAACATCCTGACGAGATGCCCGATATCGCCGTCTCGGCAGCGGAAGCCGCTTCACCTGATGCGGCAGTCCCGTACAGAGTGATGGTTCCGGTGTCAAACCCCGAAACGGAGACCGAACTCGTCGCACTCGGGAGTACGCTGGCGAAACAGAACGACGGCGTCGTCCACGCGGTCCACATCGTCGACGTGCCCGACCAGACCTCGCTGGATTACGCCTCCAGAGAGCTACAGGAGTTGCGAAGCGAGTCTGAGGCGCTACTCGAGAGTGCACAGGACACCGCGGACGAGTACGGTGCTGACATCGAGACACACACCATCTTCTCTCACCGGCCGTTCGGCGAGATATTCGAGTCAGACCGCCGGTTCGAAGCCGACTCGGTCGTGCTCGGCTGGTCGCCCCGCAGGCCGTGGACGACTGGCCGAACAGGAGGGGCGCTGGATGAACTGACGACGGAGCTGCCCTGTGACTTCCTCGTGTTCAAAGACCGTGGCTTCGACCCCTCGGATGTGCTGTTGCCGACCGCTGGAGGGCCGGACTCCGACCTGAGTGCGGAGGTGGCCAAAGCGTTCCGCAACGTTCACGGCGCTTCCGTCTCTGTCCTGCACGTCGTCGACGAGAAGACCGAGCGAGCGAAAGCAATGAGTTTCATCGGTGACTGGGCCGACGAACACGGACTTGGGGATGCGAACCTGCTGGTCGAAACTGACGGTGACATCGAAGGTGCAATCGGCGAGCACTCACGCAGTCACTCGCTGGTTCTCATCGGGGCGACCGGTCGCGGACTCCTCTCACGGCTGTTGAGTGACTCGCTCGTGTTCGACGTCGTCGACGAGGTCGACTGCTCGGTGCTGCTCTCCGAACGACCGGCGTCACGAACCCTCAGACAGCGGGTGTTCGGCCGAGGGTCAACGACGACCGCACCGGGCAGCGAGACACCGGAAACCGCAGTTTCAGAAGAGGAAGCAACCGACGACTAGAGCGCTGGGACGAACATTCTGGATACCTTCGCGCATCAGTTCGTACGTGAGAGTTGTTATCAAAAAAAGAGTTGCCGTCAAAACGAAGTCGATATCAAAAGATAACACACTGCAGTTCCTCTGCCCGGATATGAACTACACCGTGCTCCGGGTCTGGGGAATCCCGATTCGGGTCAATATCTCGCTGGTCGTCTTCCTTCCGATACTCGCCTGGCTCATCGGAAGCGGCGAGCAACTGACAGTGTACGCGACAGTGATCGAGGCGATGACACCGGCGACGGTCGACCCGGAAGCGCTGGCAGAGTCTGACCGCTGGCTCGTCGGCGCGCTGGCCGCAGTCGGGTTGTTCGTCAGCGTCACCCTCCACGAACTCGGCCACTCGTGGATGGCGATGCGCTACGACATCGAGGTGCAGTCGATTACGCTGTGGGTGCTGGGTGGGCTCGCGAGTCTCGCGGAGATGCCCAGAGAGTGGAACCGTGAGTTCTGGATCGCCATCGCTGGTCCCGCCACGAGCATCGCCGTCGGCGTCGTCTGTATCGGCGCACTGTACGTCATTCCTGAGTCTGCGACCCTGCTGGTGTTCGTCGTCGGCTTCGTCGCCGTCATGAACATCATCCTCGCTGTGTTCAACATGCTCCCTGCCTTCCCGATGGACGGTGGACGCGTGCTTCGTGCCCTGCTCGCTCGAAACCGCTCGTACGTCAGCGCCACCCAGATTGCCTCGCGTGCTGGCGTGGGATTCGCCATCCTGTTCGTCTTCCTTGGAATCGTGGTCGCATTCAGCCCGATTTTGCTGTTGCTCGCACTGTTCATCTACATCGCCGCAACGACCGAGTCGAAAGCCGTCCTGATCGGCGAACTGCTGGCGGGACTGACCGTCGAGGATATCCTCAGCGACGCACGACCAGTTCCGACTGATGCGACGGTGAGTGAGGCGTTCGACCAGCTGCTTCGCTCTCGCCGGAGTAACGTCGCCGTCGTGGACGAAGACGGAACGGTCGTCGGCGTTCTCACGTCCTCAGCGTTGCGAAATCTCCCCATGTCCGAGTATCAGCACACAGCAGTCAGTGAAGTCATGACGACCGACCTGCCACGGGTCGACGGCACGAAACCAGCGTTCGACGCGTTCTACGATATGCGAAGCGACCGTTCCGAGCTTACACTCGTCGAACGCGACGGCCGACTCGTTGGCCTTCTCTCCCGGAATGACTTTGCCGAAGTGCTCGCCATCCGTGGCGAAACGGTTGCGTTCTGAGGACCCAACCACCGGAGTCGTTATCGGTTGCGACAATCACGGTTGTCAGACATACATTAAAATACGTGGAGATACACGACTTCGACAGAGCGTACCGTTACATCAAACGCTGCTCGAAAAGATACTCCCCGCTGTCACGAACGACACGCACACCCTAGCTCAACCCATGAAACTCGCAACAATCGGCATCGGTAACGCCGGTACGAAAGTTCTCGACCGGATGCTCGAGTTCGAAGGCGCAACGAACCGTAACCTCGTCCGCCACGCGATGGCGATAAACACCGCCCGGACTGACCTCGCAAAACCCGACTACGTCCCGACCGACCGTCGCGTTCTCATCGGTGATACTCACCAAGAGGCGAAAGGTCACGGCGTCGGCGGCGATGTCGAAGTCGGTGCAGACGTCGCCAAGACCGACATCGAAGAGATCAGACGGGCGTTCGACGACGTCGAGATACACGACGTCGACGCGATTCTCGTCGCTGCTGGGCTCGGCGGCGGAACCGGCAGTGGCGCAGGCCCTGTCGTCATCGACGAACTCCAGAAGATGTACGACGAACCGGTGTACGGACTTGGCGTCCTCCCCGGCAAGTACGAGGGCGGCCGTCCAGCACTGAACGCCGCTCGCTCACTCCAGTCGTTCGTCACCAAGGTAGACAACTTCATCGCGTTCGACAACGACGCCTGGCGGATGCGCGACCAGACCATCGAAGAGGGCTACGACGAGATGAACGAGGAGCTGGCGACTCGTATCGTCACGTTGCTTGCTGCAGGCGAGAAAGACGACACCGACGTTGCCGAGAACGTGATGGATTCGAGTGACATCATGCGAACGCTCGATACGGGCGGTGTCTCCTCTATCGGCTACGCCTCTAGCCCGGTCGACGAGAAGAAAGGGCTGCTCGGGCGCTTTCGCGAAAACGGCGACGAGTTCAACGCCGACGAGGCGACCGACGCCACGAAAATCAAGGGACTGGTTCGTCGCGCCGTCAACTCTCGCCTGACGATTCCGTGTGAAGTCTCCAGCGCCGACCGCGTGCTGGTCGTCATCTCGGGTCCGCCCGAGACGTTCGCCCGGAAAGGACTCGAAAGTGCACGCCAGTGGCTCGAAGAGGCGGCCGACACAGTCGAGGTGCTCGCCGGGGACGACCCCCGGGAGAACGCGACGGAACTCGCCGCAGTCGTGCTTCTGTCGAACGTGACCCAGACGCCACGGATCGACGAGATACAGAATCAGGCTGTCGACGCACAGAACAAGATTCGCGAACTCGACGCCGTCCGCGAACAGGAGATTGAAGAACTCATCACCGACACGAACGACGAACTCGACCCCGTCATCTAACCGATGAAGTTCGCACTCGTCGGTGTCGGCGGCGCGGGCGGTCGCATCGCCGACCGACTCCGTCGCGATGAAGCAGAAACTGGACGGTCGTTCTCGAAAGGGAGCGTCCTCGCGTTCGACACGGAACGCGAACCGTTCAAACAGTACGACCACATCCCGCTCGATAGACACGTACTCGTCGGCGATACGAATCCGGAGATTCGTGGCGAAGGCGTCGACGGTGATGTCGACCTCGCTGCATCGGTCGCTCGTGAGGACCGCGACGAGCTCCACCGGGAGTTCGACAAACTCGACCTCCACGAACTCGACGCGGTGCTCGTCGTCGCTGGACTCGGCGGCGGAACCGGGGGCGGTGTCGGTGCCGTGGTTCTGGAGAGCCTCGATATGCTCACCGACATTCCGGTCTACGTCCTGGGTGTGTTGCCCACCGAGGGCGAGTCAGACAGACACGTCCTGAACACCGCTCGCTCACTGCAACCGTTCGTCCGTCTCGCAGACAGCGTCATGCTCTTCGACAACGAGAGCTGGTACGACAGTTCGGCCGAGGAATCACTCGAGGAGCAGTACGAAACGCTGAACGGGGTGCTCGCAGACCGGATACTGGCGGTGCTCGCGCTGGGTGAACTCGACTCCGCAGACATCGCAGAGAACACGCTCGATTCGAGCGACCTGATGAGGACGCTCAACACGGGCGGCATCTCGACGATCGGGCAGGCCTCGCTGGAACTCGACACCGGTGGAGTGCTGTCTCGACTCGTCTCAGTGTTTCGCAACGGCGAGGACGACGAACCGGATACGACGCTCGCGATGCGCACGCAGGACCTGATTAAACGCGCCGGGACGCGAAAGCTGACGCTTCCGTGTGAGATTTCGAGTGCGGACCGCGCGCTAATCGTTCTCTCTGGGCCTCCCGAAGAGTGCTCACGAAAGGGCTTCGAGAGCGCTCGCTACTGGCTCGAACAGGAAACCGGTGCGGT
>PUMG01000172.1 GCA_003551265.1 Halovenus sp. | reverse complement strand
CTGATGTGAATGGGGCGGAGAACATCCGTCTTGACATCAACGGAAGTAACTCCGAGTCTTCGGCCAGTTTGGACGGGGATAGGAGTACCGGCTGGTTGGCACAGCCAGCAGTCTACCTTCACAACTTGTCCAGCGGATTCCAACCGCAGGAACAAGTGGTGGACTGCAAACCCTAATATCCCAACTCAGCGGTGCGGTGCCGTGGGATTCCCGCGTCTTCAGGCGCGGGAGGATGTCAAGCGGCGGGTGAGTTATCTCCAGCAGGCCGGGTTCCTTCGGCAGGCGAACGATCACTGGGAACTTGGTGATGCTGGTCGGAGATACGTTGAGAAAGGGGATGTAGCGACGTTGCTCCGAATCATGTGTGATCGGAATGTCGGGTTGCGGAGTCTCATGTACGCGTTAGCTGTGGGTCCAATGACGCTCGGAGCGGTGAGTGAGCAGCAGCTGGATACGCATCCGGAGTTGGGGTGGAGCCGTGGGGAGACGGACATGGCGAAGCAACGAGTGAATTGGCTGCGGAGTATGGGGCTCGTTGAGAAGCGCGGCGAGGAGTACGCGTTGACGGATAACGGCCTACAATTCGTTGAGCGCGCGGTGGAGGAGTGGGCTGATTCGGGCTGGACGTCGTCGGTGAGCGATGTTGGAATGACTGCTGGGATGTACGAAGCGACTGTGCACGCTCGGTCGGTTGATCCGGAGTTCCGTGCGACTGTGCTGTCTCGTCATGATCGAACGTGCCCGGTTTCCGGGGTGGATCATCCTGGGCTGTTGGACGTGGCGCATGTCCTGTCGTGGAGTGAGTATCCGGAATACAGGGCTGATCTTTCGAACGTGCTGGCGCTCAGCAAGACGCATCACGCGGCTTTCGACCGGGGACTATTCACGATTGACCAGGAGTACCGGCTGCGTGTGAATCCGAGTTTTGAAACCCGGAGTGATCTGCTCCAACGGACGATTATTGATCGGGCTGGGGAACGTATCTCGATTCCAGATGATAGCTTGAAGCCACAGTATGTTACGCAACATAATGCGTCACTCGGGTGGGTGTGAGTGAATCGTGTAGGTCGGACGGGTTGAGTTCTGGTGTAATCCGACCGCGGGATTTACTTCGATTACCCTTCACTTAGTTATCAGATGGATTCACTAGAGGTTCTGTGTACGGCAGATATCCATATCGGACGCCGTCCGAGTCGGCTCCCCGGCAGATTTGACCCGGCTGAATTCTCGCCGCGGAAGATCTGGGGTGATCTCGCGGCGACAGCTGTGAATCGGGAAGTGGACGCGGTCGTCGTTGCGGGGGATCTTGTTGACAGCGAAAACAGGTACGCCGAGGCGTTCGGAGCTGTTGAGTCCGTAGCGACAACGCTGGCGGAGGCCGACATTCCTCTCGTCGTGGTCGCCGGTAATCACGACGCCGACGTTCTTCCGGATCTGGCCGATGCTGTCGATCATCTTCAGTTGCTGGGCCGGAACGGGACATGGGAGCGAAGAACACTCACTGGCGTTGACGGTGATGCTCTTCTGCATCTTGACGGGTGGTCGTTCCCGAGTAGGTATCATCACGAGAGTCCGTTGGCGACGTACGATCTGGGCGACGACGGTGTTCCGCGTCTCGGTGTTGTCCACGCAGACGTGAGTGACGAGGACCAGTACGCCCCGGTCGCCGTAGACGACTTGGCGACGAGTGGTCACGCAGCATGGGTTCTTGGTCACCTACACGTTCCGGGGACACGCCACGACAACCCGCCAGTCCTCTATCCGGGGTCACTACAGCCGTTGAACCCGAGCGAGACCGGCAGCCACGGTGCGTGGTTGCTCTCAGTCGAAAGTGACGGCACAGTTGACGTAAAACCGCTCGAATCGGCAACCCTGCAGTACGAGGAAGTTGTCGTATCAACGACCCCCGAACAAGGATTCCACGACATCGTCGATGTCGCACACGAGCAGTTGCGTGATACAGTCACGGAATGTAGCACCGGAACGGAGCTCTTAGCCGCCAAGTTAGTGATTGAAGGTCGAACGGATGCACACGCCGACCTACGTAGCCGACGTGGGGAACTGGAACAGATCGAGCTCACGGATGGTGGGACGACAGTGAGAGTCATTGACGTCGAAATCAATACTAGACCCGCAATCGACCTCGCTGATCGGGCCGGCGATGAGGACCCTATCGGGTATTTGGCCGGGCTGCCGCGGGCACTCGATGGGGATGAACCAATCGGTCCCTATCGGGACGTTATTGAGGCGGCTCACGCGAGTGTCCGAGAGACTCACGACTCCAACGCGTATCGGGAACTCAAGAGCCATGATGAGACATACACGCGCCCGACGGAAGCAGAAACGAAGGATGTACTCGGCCAGCAAGCTCGGCAACTTGTTGACGCCTTCGTTGAGCAACAGGGGTGATGATCGATGAGTGAACCAGCCCCAACCGATTCCGAACAGTCTGACACTGATCGTGACGCAGCGAACGAGCGGGAGTCACCCGTCGCCATCAACGCTGTCACAATCGATCGGGCGCCGGGTTTTGAGACGGCTGGGTTTACTGTTGAAGGGTTTTCTCCGGGCGTTAACGTCGTCTACGGTGCGAACGCGGCTGGCAAGACGACGCTTTCGAAGGCAATTCAGTGGTCGCTTTGGCCTGATGAAGCACCGTCTTCAGCGAGCGTTCGGACTGAACTTACCTACGATGGTGACTCGCGGCGGATCGAACTCCACGGAGGTGTCGCTGAACACATCCGGGACGGCGCTTCCGCTGATCCGATCCCAGTGCCGTCGTTGGATAGTGGTCGTCGGTATTCGCTCTCGCTCCACGATATGCTTCAGGAGGAGACGGACGATGGCGAGTTTGCGAACGTCATCCAGCGAGAATCGACTGGCGGGTTCAATATCGACGCGATCCGGGATGAGTTTGGTCTCACTGGTGGGACTACCCAAACTACTCGAGGGATTACGGAGACACAAGAGGCGGAGGCGGCTATCGAACGGGTTGAGAAGCTGCGGCGGGAAGCTCCGGATCTTGAGGCGGAACGGTCCCGGCTCACCCGACTTGAAGATGATCTTGCGGCTGCTGCCGCCGCGCGTGAACGCGTTGATCTCTTGGAGACGGCTATCGAGTACAGGAAGGCCCATGATTCCTACGATCAGCGGGTCGAAGAGGTGGAGTCGTTCTCGGATGAGCTGGCAGCCTTCGATGGTGATGAACTAGACCGGCTCGACACCCTTGAGGAACAGATTGAGAAACAAAAGCGCAAAGAGCAGGAGGCCGCCACGAACTGCCGCGATGCTGCTGAAAAGCTGGCAGACACAGAACTTCCAGAAGACGGCGTGAACGATGAGGAGCTACGGACGCTCCGAGAGCATCGGGACAATCTCGATGATGCCGAAGATGATCGTGATCGGTTGGAGCGAGAAGTAAGTGCGGCGATGACTGAGCGCGACGAGATTGGGGAGAAGATTGCACTCGATCTTGATGACGAAACACTCGGTGAGATCGAAACGGATGACCTGGCTGAACTCCGCTCGTTCGTCAGCAAAGTGGCTGAAGTCGAGGGGAAAAACCAGGTTAAAGCCGCCGTTGATGAGTGGCTCGACGGTGATTCGGAGGGACAGTCAGATCGTGGGACGCTTGAGAGTGGGCGGAACGCACTTGAGAACTGGCTTGCCACCCCGTCAGAACAACCTACTGACAATCAGCAGAGTCGTAGACCGGTTGTAGCAGCTGTCGCAGCTGGGATCTTGACGGCACTTTCGGGTGTCGTAATTGCGCTAGTGGTCAATCCGGCTGGCGCTGTGCTGACGCTTCTCGGGGTTGGGTTAGCTGGCTACGCGGTTTTTAGTTCGAGGAATGATGATGCCAGTCAGGACACTGCGAGGGTGACTCACGCTGAGACATTTCGTCAGACTGGGCTTGAGGAACCGGCCACTTGGGAAGCCGACACGGTCAGAGACCGATTGGCCGACCTCCGCGAGCGACTGAGTAGCATCGAAGTTGACGAGCAAGAGACACAGAAGCGGAATGAACTCCGCGCGCGGTTTGATATCGAGGATGTCAAGAGCGAGTTAAAGACAGCCCGAGAACGACTTCAGAGGCGGCTCAACACCGAGGTTGATGACGATATTGAGCTGGCGGTGACCGTTGAGCGTGTCGAGCGCTGGCAGGCTGCTGACGAAACCGTTGCTGGTAAACAGGCAGCGTTGGAGCAAGCCGAGACT
>PUMG01000227.1 GCA_003551265.1 Halovenus sp. | reverse complement strand
GCCGAGCTGGTCGTACTGGCGACGCTTCTCCTCGTCTGTCAACACCTCTTTGGCCTTTTTCGCCTGCTTGAACTTCTCCTCGGCGTCGGGTTCGTCGCTGACGTCCGGGTGATACTTCCGGACCGCCTTCCGGTAGGCTTTCTCTATCTCTTCTTCCGATGCGTCCCGTGAAACCCCCAGAATGTCGTAGAAATCCTCACTCATCAGTTATGCGTCTCTACTGGATTCAGCTACTAAAGGAACCCGGAAACAACCGGGTTCAGAGACGAACTCGGGATGGCCGGTCACTGTGCGCCCGCGATGACCATCGTACTCTCATCATCGAACGAGAGTTGTCGGGTAGCCTCGGGGTCGACACGGACGACGTCGCCAGCGTCGAGCGAGAGCTGTTCACCATCGACGGTGAGGTGACACGACCCATCGACGAGCAAGTACAGCTCTTCTTCACCATCTTCAGCGTGGTCGTGTTCGAGACCCTCCCAGCCCTCGTCCGCGTCGAGCACCGTCAGCCCGAGTTTTTCACAGGCGAGTTCCTCACGCAAGAAGTGCATTCCCGGTGCGAGCGGTTCGACCTCCGCATAGTTTGCTCTGTCGTAGGACATGCCTCGATATTCGAGTTGCAAATACAAAACCCTGGGGACAGTACCCCATAGATTTCGTCGGCCGGTATACTCTCAGTACCTCAGTATAAGTACGATGACGGGACCAGACCGTCCATGGCGTCGCTCGACTGGCACTGTAGACGAATCGGGGAGGTGACGCTCGTCGAACTTTCCGTAGAGAGTGAGTTCGACGAGCACGTCCGTATCGAGAGTCGACTGACACCGGTGTGGCCGCCGCGAGAACAGGGTGTCCCTGTCTCCGGCTGGGATGGGCCGGTGTTCGAGGGGAGTGTCGACTCAACAGAACCGCTGGTACTCGGGTACGCGACACCCGCACGTCCAGTCGACCCTCCAGCAGAGATAACGACAACCGGCACACACTCCGCTGACACGGCGACGGCTGTTTCGCCACAGGATGTCGTTCGGACCCTCGGTGAAAGCACACCCCCGCGTGATGCCCTTCCTCAGCGAGAACTGCCGGAGATACAGTTTGACTCACCTCAGCCTGAAGATTCGGTGAGTCGCACAGATTCAAAATCAGAGAATCCGATGGCGTGGCTCGACAGCGTCGCATCACGGCTCTCGGCGACAGACCGCCTCGTAAGGGCGACAGACGCGGACGAAGCACGCGCTGCTGTCCATGACCTTGGTGGGATCAGAGAGGTCCGGTGGTTGCAGACAGAGCTTGAGCGGGACAGAGAACGCCTCGATGAAATCGAACAGCGGACGGCACAGCTCTCAGAGAAGCTCTCGCGTGCAGAAGTACCGCTTTCGACGCTCGAACGCATCGTATGAAGCTCGCAGTGACTGGCGGGAAAGGGGGCGTCGGCAAATCGACCGTGGCGTACAATCTCGCTGCTGAACTCGATGCGGTCGTCGTCGACGCCGACCTCGGGATGGCCGACCTTCCAGAACAGAGTGGTCCGGACCTGCACGACGTGCTCTCGGGACGCGCCACGCCGCTGGAGGCCGTCTCTGAAGACGGGCCGGTTGCGTTGCTCCCGTGTGGCCGCTCGCTGGCGGGTGCCCGGGCAGCGGACCCGACTGCGCTCGTCGACACCATCGCCGCAGTCGAGCGTCACTACGACAACGTTGTCATCGACTCCCCTGCCGGGTTGCGCTCTGATGTCGGGCTCGCCCTCCTCGCTGCCGATGCGTGTCTTCTCGTCACTCGACCAAGCAGGGCTGCCATCGCTGATGCGCTCCGGGGACGAGAACTTGCCCGCGCAATCGACACACCACTGGCTCGTATCGTCCTCAACAGAGTCGACGCAGACCTGCTCGGGTCGACGGACTCGCGACTCGACCGGCTCGAAACTGCACTCGGTGCGCCTGTCACACTGGTTCCCGACTCCGATGTCCTCCATCGTGCACAGTGGTCCGGCGTCTCAGTCCGTGCGGTCGATTCTTCGTGTCCCGCAAGTGAGGCGTTTGCCGACCTTGCTCGGACGATCAGGAACAGTGTTCGGTAAACACGCACGTTCATATCGGTCTGTGTTCAACCTCTGGCATGAGCAACGAAGACGACCAGGAGAACAGGTGGGTTATAATCAAGCTGGTCGGCGTGTTCATCGCTGCGCTGGTTCTCATAGAGGGGTTCGAGTACGTGAGAGTGGGTCTCGCAGAGGGAACCATCGGACTCGAAACCGTCGCGCTCATCGCAGTGGTCATCGTCGGTCTCGCGCTCGCCTGGCAACGGTTTCGTCCCAGCGGATAACTGACGTCTCCTGGCGAAAGCGCCGCTCTGTCTCCCGCGGAAAATCTATCTCTATTGCCACCATACGCTGTGTATGCGTCAGGGACGAGAACAGTACTGGAACGACAGTCGGCGTGGAGACTCACAGTCGACCGGTGACAGTTGTCGGACCACCGTACCCACACGACCGAGGGATGGTCCGGTCGGATGAGCGTCGTCGACGGATACAAAGGCCGAAAGTGGATACTTGCGTTGCAGGAAACGCCCCTGAGTCCGGCTCTGGTCTGGGGTCTGCGGCGTTCGACGGCGGCACGGGCGATGATTCCGCCGTTTCTCGCTACATTCTTCAGCACTGCGGTCGCATTCTACCTCCTCCGTGCGTCCGTCCTCAGCATCGTCCCTCCGGTCATCGGCGTGACCCTCGTCCTGAGTGTGTTCTGGCCGCTCGGACTCTGCTCGGCACTGTGTATGGACCTCGTCAGAAAGGAGTACAAGTATCAGCGATGCCGGAGCAGTGATGCTCGGTTTTGAGCGGCAGTGGCCAGTACGCGACAAACGGGCCGTAGATTTATATAACGACGTAGTAAAGCCCGTCCCAGAAGGGTCGTAGATGGCGATGTTCTCACCGAGCAGGTGCAGGTTGAGCACCGACGCCAGGTGCGTCTGTTCGGGCGCACCCATGAGATACGCCGGGAGCGCCAGCTCCTCGTCAGTGACCTTCACACCTACCGGCGCACCGAGTGCCTTCATCGAACCCACCGCCACCAGAGCGTAGCGACGTGGGGACAGAACCCTCGGAACTCGAAGCCGCGACAGCTACACTCGGCGCGTAACGTGGCGCGATCGAGCACAAACACAACCCTATGACGGTCGCTACTCTCGGACATCGAGACCATCCACTCGGCATCATTCAGCGGGTTCACAGTCGCACTCTCGGTCTGAGCACGTCGCCAGCTCGTCGAAAACGTCCAGTGTTTGCCGTCAATCTCCTGGGGCGGGTCGAAGGCTGGCGGGTCTCCGAGTCGTCTGTCGAGCGTCCGGGTGTCGGCGGACCACTCGGCGCGGCTCATGGGCGACACCTCCCGGCGTCGAGAGCGGGACACTCACCTTTTTGACTCTTGATAAGTAGTCCGCAAAACTCGCAGTGTTCGGCGTCGAATTCCTCCGTAATAAGCCTTGAGAAAGGCTGAAGTGCAAGAATGGGCTCGGAGGGATTTGAACCCCCGATCGGCTGATATCTCCGGTTATCGTGTGCCTCGGTACTCCAGAGGGTCATCAGCGCGGGTGGTGATCAGCCGCCCGCTCAGTATATCAGCTGGAGTGTCGTCACCGGGCACGGTAGCCTCTGGAGTCAGCCGCCTTCCCGGACTAGGCCACGAGCCCTCACCTTCCTGTTGGACGATTTCCCCTAAATGGATTTCGATACCAGTTTAGCCCTCGACTGACGAGCATGAACCAATGAACGTGACGTTTCTGGGCACGAGTGGCGCGGTCCCAACCACGAAACGCAACCCGAGCGCACTGCTCGTCGAGCGTGAAGGCGACCGTCTCCTGTTCGACTGCGGAGAAGGAACCCAGCGTCAGATGATGCGCTACCGCACTGGCTTCGACGTCGGACATATCTTCATCACTCACACCCACGGCGACCACATCTTCGGACTTCCGGGACTCCTCCAGACTTGGGACTTTCAGGACCGCGAAAAACCCCTGCACATCCACACCCCGACCGGAACGAAACGACAACTCGAAACCCTCCTCCGCGCTGCTGGCGAGTTCCCCTCCTATCCGCTACACGTCACTGAAGTCGAATCAGACACGGTTGCACTCGACAAGCCGGAGTACGAGGTCCGGACAGTGCCTGTCAACCACCAGACTCGCGCCGTCGGATACGCGCTGGTCGAGCGAGACCGAAAAGGCAGATTCGACCGCGAGACGGCCGAAGACGAGTTCGGTATTCCGCCGGGACCGAAGT
>PUMG01000111.1 GCA_003551265.1 Halovenus sp. | reverse complement strand
ATGCCGCCAAGTGGTCCGACGGCAGTGGGAACGTCCTGCCCGACGCCTTCTTACTCCCGGACGGATCGACCCCGGTCGACCTCGCCTACAGCGTCCACTCGGATATCGGTGATGGCTACCTTCACGCCGTGAACGCTCGCTCCTCGAGGGAGGTTAGTGATAGCTACGAACTCGAGGAGGGTGACGTGATCAAGATCGTGAGTACGAATTGAGCAGTCGATCTATATTACGCGGATCAAGTGGGTTCAGTGCCTCGAGTAGGGGGTTCCAGACCCTCGGTGACTTTGCGTGTCTGGGACTAGGAGGGGGACGTCGCAAGCGCTGACGATGGCTGTGGTATTGTTACAGTCGTCAACGTCAGTCGCGCGGTTGATCGGGTCGCGGCCGTGCTCGTACTTGCCGTCGTTTCGGATTCGTGTCCTGGTGCACACAGCCCCACAAATCCTCGTTTTCTTGACTCACTGGAGAGGTCATTTCGGCTCACAATCGGGTCGAGTGCTCGCTCGAGCGCCTTGTATGGAGCACTCGTTAAGCGAACTACCCGTCTACTGTTAGAAATGACGTGACCGATTCAGAGAATCTATTCAACAGCGAGTTGGCGTTATTTCCATGGAGATCTGTATAGAATAGTTGCCAGTGGCAATGGAATTTGGCCAGTGAGATTCAAATATGTGCGGTTATACCTGCTATTTGTGAGGGAGAACAGTCGAATTCTACCTCGTTAGATATAATATACATTTTGTAAATAGTTGGCAAGACCGTGAGAGAAGGGCGCACAGACAGTATCACAAATTGACCTCCATTGGTGATTATGATTAGAAATGGCCCCAATACACAAAATGAGAGGTACCAAGATTTTATATCTGTTGAGCAATGTGTATCTCCCAATGAGTTACCAATCAACCACAATTGCAAATATAATACAAGATGTGAATTATGACTATCTCATCCCAGCAATACAAAGAGAGTTTGTCTGGGATGAGTCACAAATACTAGACTTATTCGATTCAGTGTTAAGGGGTTATCCTATCGGCTCGTTTTTATTCTGGAGAGTAAGTGGAGAGTATGCTGAAAACCGTGTGAAATATAAGTTTGTGAAAAATTATATTGAAGATCCCATTCATCCAGAAGAGTTGAATGAAGTAACATACCATAATATTAGATATATGGATGAATTTGAAAGCCCTCCAAATAGGATCAACTTAGTCCTTGATGGACAACAGCGGTTGACTTCATTTTATATCGGTCTAAAAGGATCATATACGATGAAACAACCCAACAAAAGAAGAGACAGGTTAGACTCATGGGATAGAAAACAACTATATCTGAATATTTTGTCTCCCACAAATAAAGAGAAAAATGGGAGGAAATATCAATTTGAATTTAAAAAGCCTGAGCCAGGGCATTCATCTGGTGAGTACTGGTATCGAGTTGGAGATGTTTTACAAGTTAACGACTTTGCAGAAGAAGTAGAGAGAGTGATCGACGACATCAAAGGTATTGATGAGATTAATGATGAGATGGCAAGAGGTGTTGTGAGTAAAAATATAAGCCACCTGTACAGAGGAATATGCGAAAGTGAGGTGATTTCTTATTTCCAAGAAAGCGAAGAAGATCAAGATAAAGTATTGGATATCTTCATTCGAGCTAACGAGGGAGGAACACAACTTAAAAAGTCAGATATTCTCCTTTCAATAGCAACAGCGCACTGGACGGAAGATGACCACAGGGAGGGTATAGTTGCTAGAGAAGAAATTCAACAGTTAGTAGATAAGCTAAACAAGCACACTGCACGTGGCACCATTGAGTTTGACTCAAATTTTGTATTACGAGCACTGATGGTAAATGGGGATGTTAGTAATATCTCGTTCACATTGGCTAACTTTAACCGCTCTACACTGTCAAAAATGAAGGAGACGTGGGTTGATCCTGAATTTAAAAAATCACTTTACAGAACATTAGATCTGATTAATAGTTATGGGTTCTCCACTAGTCATATCCGCAGTAAAATGATATTATTCCCGATCATCTATTATTTCTATAGCAACGGCAACCCCCACCTATCGTATAATTCAAAAATCGGGAAAGAGAACCGACAAAAGATTCTGTATTGGATTTGTTCAATGGTCACTACTGGGGACCTGAATACTGGTGGAACAACACAAACGATTATGGGTGTACGCAAGGTTATCAAGCAAGCGCCCAATCAAGAATTTCCACTTGAAGACATAGAAGATGCGTTGAATAAATATAATAAGTCCATGGGCTTCGATAGGGAAAACATTGAGCGGTGGTTCGCCGATGGCAGTAATAGCAAGAGGGTGCTTCGTGTAATTCATTCACTCTTGTATTTCCCAGATGTGGCAGATGAAAACTATTCTTACGAGATTGACCATATAATCCCCAGGTCAAAACTTGATCGCGAGTACCTAGTTAACGAGATAAATATGGAAATCTCGGAAGCAGATGAACTAGAAAGGCTGAGAGATAGTCCTGCAAATTTACAACTAATCCGGAAAGGGGAGAATCGAGGGAAATCGGACAAACTGCTGAATGAATGGCTGCCTACGAGATCTGAAGAGTATCTGGATAAGCATTTGATCCCTAAAGACGAAGCATTATATTCGTTGAAGAGTGCTAAGCAATTCCTTGAACACAGGCAGGAAATGATTGTTCAGGAACTGTTGAGTCAAGCACCTAACAGGGAGAATGTGACTTCTGCACCGGTTAAGCACCCTCAATAAGTCCCACGACAGAATTTGTGCAGATCAAGGTTCCAACTGTTGGAATGATTTCACTCACAATATTTGTAGACTCTGTAGAACTCATTTACCCGACCTATCCAAAGAAGATAATCCTAAGCCCTCTAAATGGACGATATTATTTGACACCTTCAGTTAATATAGTAAGATCTATCTCAAGAGTCAGTACTATTCGCAGACCTCCTCTTCAACCTCATATTCACGAGTGACTTCAAGCTCAACATTAGTATCGATGGACACCTGAATTACTCTTTCAAAAGTGTAGTCCCAAGTCCCAGAAGTGAGAGCGGCCGTATTTTCCATTTCGAAGTAATACCGATCGTCTTCTGGTGCAGTGAAAGTGTCTGAAATGGTGGAGGAGACTGAGTGTTCTCGAAGGGTGTCACCTGTCTGATTTTCAATTACGAGCTTGGGTCTTGCTCCACTGACTTCACGCACTGTATATTCTACGGAATTACCTTCATTTATCTCAAGCCATGGACTGAGGGTAGCACCAGCTGGAACATCTTCACGTTCATCCCAAACTTCTTCGCGCTCTTCTTCGGTCCTTTCACCAAGGTTTGTAACAAGGATCTCTCCGGTACCGGTCTCTGAGAAGGTTTCCGTAGGTGAGAGTGAAGTACCCGTTTGATTGTAAACGGTGTGGCCATTAGCGTTTAAAATTTCGACTTCTACGTCCTGGCTGTCTGAGGCCGACACGGAAAACTCGATCCTATCATCTGCTTCGATCGGATACTCGTATGTCCATCGATAACCGCCCTCAAGTAGATCGGAATCAGAGATGACCTGTTCTGTTTCTGTGTCAGTCTCGATGAAACATTCCTCATCCTCGTCACTGGAAGAGGTAGTAGTGCCATCAGATGATGAGCCGTCTTCATCAGAAGATGACTGAGTAGTAGGTGCAGAGTCATCGGAGGATTGAGTGCCAGTTTCGCGCGTGGCCGGTGTATCGTCCGTCTCTTCCTCGAGACACCCTCCAAGGATTGAGGGTATGGTAACTAGGGACGATGCAACCAAAAATTTCCTTCGTTCCATGAATTAAGCATACATGTCTATAATATAATTGCTTGGATTTGAACTGTATTGTTGGGTTGAATTATCGGGGTTGGAAAACGGCCTCAGCCTCCCTTGAGGAGGGACTTCGGCCGTAATGCGGCCTTTGGTTCGTTGGCTGGTCACCGACAACAAGTGAGTTGGTCGGTAAGTGGGTGTCCGAAATCGGATGCTCGACGATCGGCCCAAAGGAGATCAGGGAGAACCAGAGGGGACCACCCGAATTAGTCTTCGGCTAGGCCTGACTCCTGGAGATGCTCGAGCAATCCCCGTAGCTCATGGTGTGGTTCACAACTGAAATGTATGGTCGGAGGGATTTGAACCACGGTCGCAGCAAACTGCTCCCTGATTCAAATCCCGCCGAGTTCAATATGTGCGCCTCACGATGTTGTTCGGCGCAAAAGTATGGGGTCGGAGGGATTTGAACCCCCGATCGACTGATATCTCCGGTGCGCCTCGGAACTCCAGAGGGTCATCACACGGACACTGATCAGGTGTCCGATCAGTATATCAGTCTGGAGTGT
>PUMG01000053.1 GCA_003551265.1 Halovenus sp. | reverse complement strand
TATAAAGGTTAATGTAGTTCAGGGAGTCGGCCCGGCTACAGACGGCGGTAGTATAGCCACTCGAACGCGCTTCCTCCCACGACTAAAGTCGTGGGTTTCCGCGCTGTCGTATCTATGAACGACTGGGTGCTGTTATTGCGCGTGAAGAAATTCGGCCATCCCATCGACAACCACGTCCGCGCCCTGTTGGAGTATCGTTGCGGGGTCTTTCGGATGGTCGTCTTCGAAGACGAGCCACTCGACGTTGTTCCGGACAGCCCCAGCAAACACCGCATCGTAATCGGTAACGCCTGTACCAGGCGCAGTTGAACGGTACCCATCTGTCGCGTCAGTCACGTCACACACGTGGACGAGAGGTAGACGGTCGCCGAAGGCGTCGAAAATGGTTCCGGGAGTGTATCCGGCGGCATAGACCTCCCCCGTGTCGATTTCGAAACCGAGATTGATGTCCCGGGTGTACGACGAGAGACGACCGAGACCTGTTTTCCCGATCACTCTGGTGTGCTTTCGCTGTCGGAGTCGTTCGAAGACGGAACCTTCGACGACACCTGGAACACGACCACTATCGATGAGGGTTCCCAGACCAGGTCGTCCCAGCGGTGGAATCAGGTCGTACCGGGTGTTGTGATAGAGCAGGCGGAACCCCTGGGTTTCGAGTCTGTGGGAGACTTCTTCCAGTCGGTCACCGAGTTCGTGGACACGGTTGCGAGTTCGGAAGTGTTTCGGCGGCAGGTGTGGAATCGTCAGATACCGACAGTTCACGGTTTTGTACAGGTCGAGTAACGGCCCCCTATCACGTTCGAGGTGCGCCAGTGGGACGTGCGCACCGACCGGAACGAGGCCCGTTTCGTCCAGCGTCTCGGCGACTGCATCCGGATTCGCGTGTCGAATACGCCCAGCGAATTCCACCCCCTCGAACCCACAGTCTGCGACCCAGCGAAGGACGTAAGGAAGCGGCATCTCCAGCTCACGGACGGTGTGGAGTTGAATCGCTGGGCGCATCGGTGTTGCCAGTAAACAGCCAAGTGCCACATTGTTATACCGGTCATACCGCGATTCCGTGTCACGCCGAGGACTGACTGGGCTACTCCCCCTACTCGTATTATGGAGTTTATTCTTAATCCGCTCCCGGCGATGACTGTAACCCATGGCAGTACAGTCGGAGTCTAGACTCGACCTCGATGTCGTCGAAACGATTACTGACGTCGATGCCGACGAGTGGAATGATATCGTCGAGCGGTCAGAGCAAGGCGGTGTATTTCACCGCTACGAGTGGTTAGAAGCCGTTGAGTCTGGACTGGAGTACCCGGTCAGACACGCGCTCATCAGGAAGGACACCAATCTGGTCGGACTCTGTCCGAACGTCGTGGTAGAACTTGAGCGAACACCGTTCATGCGTCTGGTATCGCTGTATCCTGGTTTTGGGGGCCCACTGGTGACAACAGACGAGACTGAGAGTCTGTGCTTGCTCAGTGACCGACTGGTTGAGTCCTGTTCTGAGCGCACCTTGGTTCACGAGATTCGAGCCAGCGACACGAGCTATCTCGGATACAACAACCTCCTGAAAACCAAAGGGTACCGGCCAACCAGAGATGGATGTCGATTCCTCCTCTCACTCGAAGCAGGGTACGACGAGCTGTGGGATGGCATGAGCAAGGGCCGTCAACGCCGAATCAGGCGAGGTCGTGAGAATGACTACGAACTCGTTGAAGAGGAGATAACGAGAGCCAACATTCGCCGGTTCCACGAGGCGTACGTTCGGGTGATGGAGCGTGTTGGAGGTGATGCGTTTCCACTCCCGTTTCTCGACAGGTTACGTCAGATGGATTCACGGGTGTTGCTCATCAGCCTGTACATCGATGGTGAGTACGCTGGAGGGGTGCTCGAACTGCTCAGCGACGAGCAGTCGACCATCCACGGACTCATAAGCGCAGTCCCGAAAGAGTACTTCGAGTACAACGCGTCGGAACTCCTCTACGATGGCGTGATACAGTGGGGTATCGACAACGGCTACGAGACCTACGATTTGGGCTACACAGCATCAGATAGCAGTGACGGCTTGTTCAGATTCAAAAAGAGCTTCGGCGGGGAGATGGCTCCAAACCTCTCCTGGGAGCGAGGCTGCAGTCCGCTGTGGCCCCTTGTCCGTACTGGACGCTCGCTCTACTGGTCTCGATACAAATCAACATAACAATATTTTACAGTGTTAAAATGACAACCTTTGTGATTATCGGTGCTGGCGCAGTTGCACAGTCACGCTACCTCCCGGCGCTCGAATCCCATCCACGTGCAACAGTGTCCTGTATCACCGATGTTGATGAACAGCGTGCCAGGAAGGTTGCTCAGGCCGTCGGTGCGTCTCACGAGACTGCGTACGAACAGGTTCTCACCGACGTTGACGCAGCAGTTATTGCGACGCCGCCACGCTTTCACGAACCCATCGCCAGAGACTGTATCCGACAGGGAGTTCACATCCTCTCCGAAAAACCAATCGCGATGTCGAGCGAGCAGGCAGTTGCGCTCACGGAGATGAGCCAGAGTTCCGAAATCGAGTTTGCAATCTGCCGACAGTACCGGGAGGCACCTGCCTCTCGTCTTCTGAAGTCGTTCGTCCAGAGCGGGCACCTCGGCTCGGTTCAGAGTGTCACGGCCAGATTTGGCGACGAGACCCGGTGGGAGTTCGAATCCGACTACCGGATACAGGAGCACCTCGCAGGTGGGGGCGTCCTTGCTGACAAGGGCCCACATCTGATTGACCTGGTTCGCTGGATTCTCGGTCAAGAGCTCCGTGTCGAGAACTATCGGGACGACAGCTTCGGTGGTCTCGAAGCCAACGCAGAGATTCAGTTCTCGGTACCCAAAACAGGGACTCGCGGCACCATGGAGATAACCGCCTCGCGCACCATCAGGAATCTCATCGAGATAGTGGGCGATCGTGGGCGCATACTCGCTGAACCGGGAGGGATGCAGGCAACGATGTACACAGACTCCCCGGAAGAGAAGACGCTCCTGACGACGGCCGACCACGACGCCCCACGGGACTCGCGTGAGCGGATGACGAGACAGGTTCATCGATTCGTCGACTCGCTCGAAACAGGCTCGAAATCGTACGTTCCTGCACACACCGACATCCCTGTTCAACAACTGATTGAGTCGTGTTACTCCCAGCGTCAACCGCTCGTCACTCCCTGGGAGCGCACGCATCTCGAACTCCCAGTGGAGGGGTTCTGAATGGCTGTCTCGAAGATTCTCGTCACGGGGGCGAGTGGATTCGTCGGTGGCAGGGTGACCCACCGAATCGCGCTCGGAGAGAAGTTTGCGGTCAAAGCGATGGTCCACCGCGTTTCGGGTCCTGGAACGATGCGGCTGGGTCGTCTCCCTATCGAAATCGAATCGGGTTCAGTGCTCGACGACGACCGTCTCGAAGCGTTGCTCTCTGACTGTGATGCCGTCATCAACTGCGCTCACGGCGGGCCCGAAACGGTGGTCGAGGGCACGCGAACACTCCTTTCAGCAGCCGAGAATCAGGGAGTCGAAGCGTACATTCATATGAGCAGTGCGGCCGTTCATGGCCACGGCACGCCCGGCAGGATAACCGAACGAACTCCGCTTGCTCCGGATACGGAGTACGCCAGGGTGAAAGCCGACGCCGAAGAAGTTGCCACTGGATGGACTGGCTCACTGGAGCCGACCATCTTTCGACCGTTCATCATCTATGGCCCACACAGCCCCTGGGTGCGAAAGCCCATTCAACACCTCCAGCAAGGAATTGTCCTGACCAACGGCGGTGTTGGCGAGGTCAACCAGATATACATCGACAACCTGATTGACGCCCTGCTCGCGGCGGTGTCGACGCCAGAGGCTGCCGGAGAGGTGTTTCTCGCTGCTGACGACGACCGTGTGACCTGGCGAGAGTACTACACCCAGCTCGGAGAGAAGGTCGGACACCCACACTCGGGACAGTCGATGTCCGAGCGCAGACTCCAGCTGGAGAGTGCAAAGCGCAAACTGGTCCAGAGTATCGTTCCTCCGATTCGTCTCATCGGAGGGCTGGCGACCGCGCCGGAAACGATGCAGCGTGCGGCCGTCGAGTTACGCCAGACGCCCTGGGCCCCCGTTCTGTTTCGGACACTTCCCGAACCCGTACAGGACCAGATCACCAGCCGGGTCGAAATTGAGCCAGGACCAGCTCACGACGGAGCGCCGTCGCTGCCAGCGAAGGAGTATCTGCCAGAGCCGAGTCTCCGAAAAATGCACGCTACCAGAAACAGAGTCTCGAACAGAAAGATGAAAGATGTGCTTGGATGGGAACAGCGAGTGTCTTTCGAGGAGGGGTTAGAGCT
>PUMG01000292.1 GCA_003551265.1 Halovenus sp. | reverse complement strand
TTCCTCTTCGCCGATGATGTGGACGTGGTCGCCGTGGTAGTCGAAACTCACAACGTCCTCGTGAGCGCCATCAGCGAGTTCAACGCCGAGTTCGTAGTGGTCACCATCGAGTTCGATTTCGTCACCGTGGTCATCTTCGATGTACGCACCCAGTGAGATATTGTCGCCCTCGGGAACATCAGGCAGGTCTCCGTGCCAGTGGTCGCCGTCAACGTAAGCAGGGGTGTCGTCGTCACTTCGGTCGATAACTTCGAACGCACCCACTTCCTCGTCGTGGTCGTGGCCATCGTCGTGACCGTGGTCGTCCTGAGCATCATCGTGGTCGTGGACAACTTCGACGGGTATCGACGGCGTCTCGTAGTCGGTGTGACCGTCGTGGATAAGCTCGAAGACAACTTCAGTCATCCCTTCGTCCTCGCCGATTATGTGGACGTGGTCGCCGTGATAGTCGAAACTGACGATACCCTCAGGAGCGCCATCCGCGAGTGCACCACCGAGTTCGTAGTGGTCGCCGTCCAGTTCAATTTCGTCGCCGTGGTCATCTTCGATGTACGCACCCAGTGAGATGTTGTCGCCCTCGGGAACGTTAGGCAGACTCCCGTGCCAGTGGTCATCGTGGACATCAGCAGTAACCTCGTCGGCGCTTCTGTCGATGATGTCGAACGTGCTCACTTCCTCGTCGTGGTCGTGATCGTAATCGTCGTCACTCTCAAACAGCAGGTAGGCAGTTTCACTGTCGAACTCGACGGCGAACGGCTGGTGCGTGTCGCTGAAGTGTGAGGCATCTGCCTCGGTTGCGCCTCCTGCGAGCGCCTCGGGTTCGTCGAACTCCATATGACCACAGGCGTGGTCGATAGCGTGACTCGTGAGACCATTGTCGCCGAAGTCGTCACCGGAAGCGCTCTCGGCCAGCACGATGACCTCCTGGAGTTCATCGAGTGCATCCCCGGTGTCGTCCATCTGGTCGTCGCCATCGTCAGCGATCTGGTCGTCGCCATCGTCGGCTACGTCATCGTCCTCATCGTCACCACCAGCGCACCCCGCCAGTGCGAGCATCGCGACAGAACTCGACGCTGCAAGCATCTTGCGGCGTGTCGTCTTGTTTTCGGTAGACATTGTTATTGTTCATCGTATGTTTGCGTCTAATTACTAAATAAGAGCTTCGATTTATTAAATTAGGTGCGAGACAGGGGACGTGCCAGAGACGGATCCCCCCGTCAGCGAGCGATTCGCAGTGCCTATGGCCCAGGAGCCTCCAGAGCGAGGTATGACAGACGCGACGCAGCGAGCAGCGGTCGCCAAGCAGGCCGCTCGTGCAGGTGGGGAACTCGCCAAGGAGATGTTCAGAGACGAGTTTACAGTCGAAACGAAAACAGACAAGAACGACCTCGTGAGCGAGGCAGACAGAGCAGCACAGCAACAGGTGATTGCGACGATAGCCGCTGAGTTTCCGGACGCGACGCTCGTCTGCGAGGAAGACGCAGAACCGGACAGCGTCACAGGTGACGTTCACCTCGTCGAGGACGTTCCGAACACCGGTGACGCGTGGGTCGTCGACCCCATCGACGGAACTGGAAACTTCGTTCGTGGCATCCGCTTCTGGGCGACTGTCGTCGCCGCGGTCACAGACGGGGAAGCCGTCGGCGCAGCGACGTATCTTCCAGTGCTCGGGGACATCTACACGGCAGGACCAGAGAGTGTCTCGCTGAACGACCAGCCGATTCGAGTGAGCCTGACAGACGACCCCGAAGCGTTCGCCGTCGGGTTGAACGGCTGGTGGCCAGTCCACGGCGGGGACGAGTTCACGCCGCTGTTTCAGGCCAGTATCGACAGCTTCGGTGACGTCCGTCGGTTCGGGTCGATGCAGGGAGCGCTTGCACTCGTCGCCTCGGGGAGTCTCGATGCGGCGTTTATGCCCAGAACCCCCCACCCCTGGGACTCGATTGCCGGTGTCTGTCTGATTCGACGGGCGGGTGGCACCGTCACCGACATACACGGCACTGCCTGGACGCCTGACAGCGACGGACTCGTGGTGTCGAACGGCCAGGCCCACGACACCGTTCTCGACGTGTTCCAGGAAGTGCCCGGCTTCTCGTAACGGTATCGTCGATACCCACCTCAGACAGTCTGTTCGTGTATCACCTCCACACGAGACCGGAATTCTCAAACCCTGGGCAGATACTATTCGAAGTATGCAACTGCTGGAACGGTACAACGTCAGCCCCGAACTGGCGTGGATTGCGACGTTTGTCGCCGGAGTGACCGCCATCGTCGGTGCCTCTCTCGCGTTTCCACAGCGGGTCTACGACGAGATTATCTGGCGCTACTTTCTCGGTCCCGTCCGCGTCGACGCGACCGAGGTAGACTGCCTCATCTACGACCGCAACGCTGCCGAAGTTATCGAACCCACCAACGGCTGTGTCGCAGACGCAAACCAGTTCGTCGTCACTGACGGCTACACGGTGACCTCGACGCTCGGGTACATTCTCGTTCTCGTGTTCATGCTCTTCGGAGTGTACCTGTTGCTCAACCGGTTCTCGCTCCGGCCCTACCGCGGGTTCTTCTACGCACTGTTCCCATTCATGCTGTTTGGCGGAGCGCTCCGTACCGTCGAGGACGCGTTCATTGCAGCACTGTCGGCAGGTGAGATACCTGCCATCGAGTACCCGCTTAGCGCGCTGCTCATCAGCCCGTTCATCTACTTCACCGTCTTCGCAATCGCGCTCGCTGCGTTTCTCGTGAGCAAGTATCTCCACGCGCGTGGCCTCACTGATACGTGGACCTACCCGCTGGCCGCGATGGGGACAGCCGTGCTCGCTCTGAGTGTTGGCTACCTCTTTTTCGTCTCGATTGCCGAAGACTACGCCACACTGTATCCGAGTATGTTGGCTGTGATTCTCGTTCTGTCGACGGTCTTCACTGTCGGTGCGTACTTCGTCGTCGACAGGGTCTGGCCGTCGGTGAACGCCGGAACTGGATTGATGGGTCTGGTCGTCATCTGGGCCCACGCCGTCGATGGCGTCGCGAACGTCCTCGCAAACGACTGGACACACCTCTGGCACGGACTGAACTACGGTGCGAAACATCCCTTCAACGACACCGTCATGAGTGTTACTAGCGCCCTTCAGGGGGGACAGGAACTGTTCGGCGTGTACGTGGGTGACGCCTGGCCGTTCCTCATCGTGAAAATTGTCGCCCCGGTTCTCATCCTCGCGCTCTTCGACGAGGAGTTCATGGAGGATAGTCCGCGCTTTGCCATCCTGTTGCTCGGTGCGGTCGTCGCTGTCGGGCTCGGTCCGGGCACCCGGGATATGCTCAGAGTCGCGTTTGCAATCTGATTACCACTTCTCGACCATAACTTCCCGACCGGTCACCTGCACCACTACCTCTTCCCACTCGAACGTGGCCACCAGGTCATCGCTACTCGCGACGAGTGCCTCCAGTGCATCCGTATCGATGTGGTGTTCGAGTATCTCTAATTCAGTCGCATCTTTGCCCGTTATCTCGGCAACAGACTCGCACACCGCGAGACAGAGTGAGCGATCTCCGATTTCGAACTGCTGGCGATTCGTCGACATTCGCTTCGCGTTCATAGACGACTCGTTGTGAGTGCTGATAGGAAAGACCCGGCTCTGACTGGTCAAATGAGTGGGTCACGGGGGTCTTCGAAGAGGTTTTCGAGTACTGCGGCTTCGGCGTGTCGAAGGTGGTGATGAAACGTCTGTTTCGTTATACCGAGGCGCTCCGCCAGTTCGACACCGGTTCGTTCTCGGGGCTTGGTGAAGTAGCCGCCGAAATAGGCGGTCTGCAGGACGATTTTCTGTTGCTCGGTGAGGTTCTCATCGACCATCTGTCTCAGGTAACTGGGCGTCAGAATGCGCTCCTGTGAGACGAGTTCGATATCGGGATATCTCCGTCGAAGGGTTTCAGTGACTGTCTCCGTATCGACTGTTTCAGGAAACTCCGCGGTAAATTCGAACGTCTCGTTTACCAGGGTTGCTGCTGTGAGCGTCCCCTCAGATTCAGCACAGAGGCTCGGGAGCGACCCTGCTTCCGTGGACACTTCAAACCGGGAAGTACCCCCAACCGTTCTCAGAAGGTGAGCGTCCGACACTGCCGGAAGTGCTTCGATAGCGTTCTGGAACGCCTTCGAATCCATCCCCCTCACCACCCAGTACTCGAGTCTCTCTTCGCTGTTGAAAGAGACTGTCGCATCCAGCACGAAATTGCTGTCTTCGTCGGTGTGTCCAAGAAACGGCGATGCGAGCTGGTCGGACCGAAACCGGAGTTCGAGTGCCGTTGCGAGCACCTCCTTGCGTTCGAGCGCGTACAGCGCGTATCCGATTACTTC
>PUMG01000350.1 GCA_003551265.1 Halovenus sp. | reverse complement strand
CGCGATCTCAATGGAGTTGCTCGCCGCGGTGGAGGCGTCGGGCGATATCGAACGTCTGCTCGGAAGCGCGGCGAGTCGGGAAGTGTGCCGACATATACCGCGCAGTGGCCACGAGCGGCAACAGCCTTCTCTCGTCGGTGTCAGCACGGTCGAAGCGTCGAATGGCCGCCTCGACGTTCTGGAGCGTATGGAACTGCGGGTCTTCTCGGAGCAGGCCACGCCCGAGCGTTCGGATGAGTGTGTTCGGGTCACCATCCGCGCCGAAGTGTTCGGCCACGAGTTCACCCGCATCGTCGACCCGGCCCTGTTCGTCGAACGCCGAGAGCAGGTCAGCGCGTATCTCTGCGGGGTCGCGCGAGGAGGGATCTGCCTCCGGGAGTGGTGTGGCCGGTTCGTTAAGGAAGCGGCCGAGATAGACGCTCACCGCACCGTCGAACGCCGGGCGGTACGCCGCCGGTGCGTCGGTCCGCCGTGCGAGTTCGTGTGCGGCGTTCGCGTAGCTGAACGTGTGGTGGACGGTGTTCCAGTCGCTGAACTCGTTGCTGGTTCCGAACTGGGCGACCCGGCGCGTCGCCGCCTGCGCAACAGCGTCTGTCATCTGCGCTGGCTTTGCCCCGTCGCGAATCGCATCTCGCAGGCTATCGATTATCTCCTCGGGGTCGTCACCGAGAAGCGTCTCGATGAATCCGTCCGGTTGCTCCCAGTGCCGGTTTTCGCCCGCCTCGACAAGCCCGTCCAGGGCGTCGTGTGCATCGAAAACCAATCCGGCGACATCGACTGGGTTTCGCCAGGACGAGCGCTCTTCGGCGCGGCTGGCGTCAGTCAACTGCTGAACTGTCGAGGCGAGCACGTCTGGCGCACGGTCCCAGCCGACGTGGTCGAGCGTTTCACACGCCTTGTTCAGGAAATCGAGGGTGTGACTCTGATTGAGATACAGATGGTCGGTCGCTGCCGCGAGGAGTATTTCGACGACCTCACCCGGTGGGAGAACCGCTGCTGCGGTTCGGATACAGCGCTCTGCGCCGTCGCTGTCACGCACCTTGCAGTTGTTCCGGAACCAGGACTTGAGACGAGTTTTCGTTAGGTCCTCGTTTCCAAGCGGATACTGGTCGAACCGTGCGGGTGAGCCAGCGACGTTGTCCGCGACCTCGCGCGAACCGACGTACATCGCACGGAGTTTCTCGTCGTGGTCGACCCAGTCGTGGAGGTTGGCCATTGCACCGAGCGTCGTCAGGCCGCGCCCCCATCCCATTGCCCGGTACGTGATACCGAATTCGAGCGTCGTCGAAAGCGGTGTCGTGAATCCCTCACCGAGGTCATCGAGGTTGATGATCGCTTTCGCGGTCACCAGCGAGATGTTCTCACTCAGGCCGTCGACGAGTCTGTTCCGCCAGTACGTCTCCGGCGGGACGTCCGGTTCCGGATTCGGGTCGAGGTACACTGACCCGTCTCGAGTCTCAGTGGGGTAGGTCTGAACGTCGTCGGCCCAGATGTCGAAGGTGTCCCCACAGGAGAGTTCGAACCGGGCGTGGTGCCAGTGACACGTGAGAATCCCGTCCTCGACGCTTCCTTTCGAGAGTGGAAACCCCATGTGTGGACAGCGGTTGTCGACCGCGTACACCTCTCCCTCGTGAGCGAACAGGACGACTGATTGCTCCCCTGCCGAAACAACCTTCCTGCCATCGGCTTCAAGCGTGTCGAGGTCTGTGACGTGAACGTAGCTCTCTCCAGCCATCGTATGACAGTCGTTCGCACCCAACACAGATAAATGAGACAGATTCGAGACAGTCGGCACCGCGGGTTTCAAATCTGACACCCACCAACGAGGAGCATGAGTGAACGGTATCGATTGACGAGCGTCGAGACTGTCGAAGAGGAAGATGGCTGGTTGTTCACTGTTCGTGACGAACACGACCTCAATCAGGAGGTGATTCTCGTTCCCTGTGACGAACGCAACGTTGCGGCCTGGGTGAACAACTGCACGCACGAGAGCCAGCGTCTCTACCGCGAGGGAGTCGGTCTGGTGAGGCGCAACGGCGGTATTGTCTGCCCGAAACACGGCTCAATATTCGACGAGTGCGCTGGAACGTGTAACAACGGTCCGGCGGCCGAGACGGCGCTCCCCAGTGTCGACGTCACCGTCGAGGACGAGCAGGTGTATCTGACCGACGACAGCGTCGACTTTCTCTGGGCTGGTGGTGACGATGACGACGATGACGACGACGTGCCGGGTTCGAGTTCACATCTCCAGTTCTAGCCAGACTATATCCCTCGAAGTCACTCTCTTTTCGAGCACACGTGGACCTTCCAGAGACCCGATGTGTTCGGATATTCATTACAGGACTGAGGTCTTGCTCTTTCTTCTCTCTGGACTCAGACTTATGTCCACAGGAAGTACCGAATAAATTTGGCAGAAATAGAAATATTCGACTGGTGCCGTCATATGTGGGGATTTATTATAATTGAGTGCGAGTAATTCCTCATATACCTCTCAGGAGGAAACCAGACACACCCCCCACGCCAGACGGGCACAGCGAAGAAACGCATGGCGAGGCGGGAACCCTCCACAGATGAGAGCGACAGAGGGACAGGATGACCACACCACAGGAGGGAGACAGGGGGCACGGAAGTTCGACCGTACAGTGGCGCCGACAGCTGATCGTTGCTGTTGTCGTCGTTCTTCTTGCACTCACGCTGGGTGGTGCAGCAGTCACCGCACAGGACCCAATCAGCGGTTGCACAACCATCGACGAACCCGGTTCGTACGAACTCGACGGGGACATTCAGACCGACGAAACGTGTATCGAAATCACGGCCGACGATGTCCACTTCGACGGTAACGGCTACGAGATACAGGGCGAAACCGAAGAAGATGAAGACGGCATCGTCGTGACCGGACAGAACGTCACCGTGCGGAACGTGACGGTTTCAGAGTGGATGAACGGGGTCTACGTCGACGGTAGTAACGACGCGGTGGTCGAGGATGTGGTGGGCGTCGAGAACAACCGAAGCGGGGTCGCCCTCAGTCATACGACCGAAAGCACTGTCTCGAACGTCGAGGTCAACGCGACTGAGACTGACAGTGCGAGCGTCGCAGCAGGAATTCATGTGACAGGGGTTACCAATTCGACGGTAACTGGGTCAACGCTTTGGGAAAACGAGAGGGGACTGTATCTCACCAACTCCACCGAGAACGATATCCACAACATCACTGCGATAGAGAACGAAGGACCAGGTGTTCAGCTTCAACGTACTGCAGAGTTCAATTCACTCGCAGGGATTACTGCCTCGGACAACCAGGACTCGGGTATCCGCCTGGCGGGTGCGTCGAACAACACTGTCGTGGACTCGACAGTTGCCAGTAGCGAGGGTGTCGCTGGTGTGGATTTCAGAGCTAGCGGTGGTTCACAGGCGAACAACACGTTCGTCAAGAACGTTAGCTCAACAGAGAACAGTGGTGTGGGTTTCTATCTCAACAGACCAGAGAACGTCACACTCGAAAACGTCACTGCAACCGAGAACGAAAACGGTGTCTACTTCTTCAGAGCATCAAACAACCACGTCGCGAACTCGACGGTTGCAGACAACGACGAGTGGGACATCGCGCAGGATACATTCGAGTTTCTGACGAACACGGCAACGACGATTGATTTCGGCGATTCCCTCGAACCAGAGACGACAGCGTCGTTCACCGCTGAGAATGTGCAGGCTCGCGGCATCAACCAGACACCACCGGACAATACGGAAGCGGAGTCGATTGGACGATATCTCGAAATAACGGAGGAAGGAGGTGGAACATCACAGTTCGTGGATTTCGAACTCGCATACGATGACGACGACCTTGGGTCCGTAGACGAGCAGAATCTCACCCTCTGGGTCGAAGACGGCGGCTGGGATTTTATCGAAGAATCGACAGTAGAGACAGACCGGAACGTCGTGACCGGGGATATCGACCCGCCCAGCTTTATTGACGCGCCCGTCGGCATTTTCGAGTTTACCGATTCGTACTTTTCGGTAGCGGTCGAGGAGACGAACAGTCCGATTACTGCAGGTCAGAACCTGACGGTCGACGCTGCTGTCGAGAACGTGGGTAACGATGGAGGGACCCAGCCAGTCGAGTTGTTTGTCGACACAAACGAGAATGGGACAGCAGAGACACTCGTCGACAGCGAGGAACTGGAACTCGTCACGGACGAGTCAGAGGAAGTGACGCTCGAGTGGGAGACTAACACGGATGATTTCGCCGAGGACGTTCTCATCGAAGTTGCGAGCGAGAACACGACAGAAACGGATGAAGTGACCATCGACAAGGACGCGAACTTCGACGTTGCAGTCGTGTCTAACAGCGAGT
>PUMG01000158.1 GCA_003551265.1 Halovenus sp. | reverse complement strand
TGTGACGACCATTACGCCGATGATGACGGCCGCGACCAGCAGCGTCTCGGTTCCGGCCAGGACGATTCCGGGGTCGACGAGCATCCCGACGTGAAACAGGAAAAACGGGATGAAAAACGCGTTTCCGAAGAACTCGATGCGGTTCATCAGAGTTCCACCTCGCATTATCTGACGGCTGAGTGTGAGTCCCGCCACGAATGCGCCGAGAATGGCGGCCAGACCCAGTCCCTCGGCCACGCTCGCGGCACCGAAGATGAGCGCTGCGACGAACAGAAACTCGAAGTAGCTCTCCTGGGTGGTGTTCTGGAAGAACCAACGGGCAAGCCGTGGGATGACGAGCCAGAGTCCGCCGAAGAGAACGGCGAGCGCAACGGCGACTTCGATGACCAGCCAGGCCGAAAAACCTGTGTCGAGGACGCCCATGACGAGCGCGAGCACCACGAGACCGAGCGTGTCGGTGAACAGGATGCCGCCGAAGACGGAGGTGACCGACCGCCGTTTCGTGACGTTGAGTTTGTTGACGACAGGATAGGCCAGCAGCGTGTGTGTCGCGAACACGGCAGCGAGGAGGAGTGCCGCCAACAGGTCCAGTCCCAGCACGACCATACAGACCGCCGTCCCGACGACGAACGGGAGCGAAAAACTCGTCAGCCCGAACAAGGCGGCGTCCTCGGGAGCGCTGAGAAACCGACGGAGGTCGAGTTCGAGTCCGACAGTGAAAAGCAAGTAGACGAGACCTGCGTTCCCGAGCAGAACGATTGCCTCGTCGTGTGCGAGTATACCCGTCCCGTTCGGTCCGAGGAGGGTCCCCGCGAGGACGACACCGACGATTCCCGGCAGTCCGACGCGCTCGATGAGAATCGGTGCGATGAGGAACGAGGCGAGCGCGATTCCGAGGACGATTGCCGGTCGTTCGAGCGGCAGCGTCGGAACGAGGTCGACTGCTTCTAACATGTGGATGGATTAGGATGTTTGTCGGGCTAGGAGTCGGACGACACCGATACCGACCAGCACGAGTCCGCCGGCGGAACCGAACGCGAGTACGTAGCCAAAGCCAGCAAGCCAGCCGCCAACAAAGCCACCGATACCGCCCCCAACTGCGACCAGCGCGCCGTAGACACCAAGCGCTTCTCCCCGAATCGCGGCCGGTGCGAGCGTCGTCACCAACGTCGCTGCCGTCACGGCGATGACTGCCCAGGACATACCGATGACTATGAACACGAGGCTGATGGCACCCAGACCGACGAGCGTTCCGCCGACGGCAACGCCAACCACGGCGACCAGCGGGAGGGCAATCCCTCTCGCGAGAAGACCCCCCATGTGGACCGGAATAACCTCGTACTTGCCTGCGAGCATCGCCGCCCGGCCGAAGAACGCGGCGGCACCGACGTTCAAGACGAGATACAGCCCGAATATCTCTGTCGAGCCGTGACCGCTGTCTGCGAGATATGCGGGAAGGGGAGCGAAGAAGACCGCGAAACCGGTGAAGATGATGAGAACCGCCGAAAAGTACAAGCCGAGCGGCGGAGAGAAGCGTTCGACGAAATTGCGGGGGTGGAGGTCGCGAGGGTCGAACCGGCCTGGCGTGAACGGGAAGGCCGCACCCCGAATATTGAACCGAGGAGCGTCGCGGATGCGCCGACGCAGTCGTCGTGGTGAAGGTTCCTCCCCAGCGGTCGGGTCTGGCGGGAGCGTTCGGAGACCGAGTAAGAGACCAGCTCCTGCACACGCTGCACACGCTCCAAAGAACCATCGCTGGGCCGTGATGGTGTCGACAACTGTCGACGCGCCCGCGATGAGAGCGAATCCGAGCGCGAGTCCGGCGGCCCAGCCGATGCCCTGGAACTTGTTCAACCGGGCGATGAGGTCGCTCCACCGGTTCTCGGGTTCGCCCGCGACCGCCAAGAGCGTCAGCACCGGAACCGCGGCCGCAAACCCGAACCAGAGAAGTGCGTTGGCAATGATGACCAACAGAATCTGATCCAGAAAGGGGATTACGAGCATCGTTGTAGCGGTGAGTACCATCGCCAGAATCACGAATATCCGGCGTTTGCCCGTTTTATCAGCGAGATTTCCGAAAATGAGTGCTCCTGGCACTCCAACGAACGAGCCGGTCGCGAAGAGAATCCCCAAGTCGAACGCCTCCCCGCCGAGTTCGACAACGTACAGCGGGACAATCAGGGACGCGCCACCGAACGCGACTGCAGCCAGCCCCCAGGCAGGAAGCCATCGTTCCGACATCTGTTCCAGCATATCGTTCTGCAGGCATAAATACAGTGAGAGGAACTGTCTTCCACCACCATCGATTTCTTGCCAGTCCTCTTTCGGTATGTGAGTGCATGACAACGCGGTCACGAAACGCGGCCTTTTTAAGGACGCATCAGAGAGTAATCGCTACAGTCTAGTGGCACGACGTGGAAGCGTCACGGCATGACTGTCAGCGTGCTCGTGCCGTCGTCACTCGCCAGAGAATCCAACGACAAACGCGAGGCAACTCGCAAGGTCGGCTACGTGGCCCGTGCGGCCACGGTGTTTCGGGTGGACCGGATAACGGTCTACCCAGACAGGGAAGGCGAGAAGCGATACGGCGATGGGTTCGTCGAAACCGTACTTCGGTACGCCGCGACACCGCCGCACCTCCGAAAGGAGGTCTGGGGGACGCGGGACGAACTAGAGTACGCGGGCATACTGCCGCCGCTCCGCGTGGTGACACAGACCGGCTCCGGATCCGAGGGTTCGGGGTCGTTAAGACAGGGAATCGTGACCGAGGTCGGAGCTGATGGCCGCGTACGGGTCAATTGCGGACTGCAACACCCAGTCTCCCTGCCGGTCCCGTCCGGAATGGACGAACCGGTCGAGGGGGAACGCGTCTCCGTCAGGGTCTCTTCGCGAGAGCCGGTTCGGGCGAAACTCGTCGACGAGCCACAGCCTGGCTACGTCGTCGACACCGCGACACTCGACAGCGCACTCGCCCGTGCAGACGCCGGGTTCACTATCGCCTCGTCGAGATACGGCGAGCGCCTGCGCACAGGCCGTCTCGACGAACTTGCCGCGAGAACCAGCACGGATGCTGGCGATGGCGAGGATGGCGAACGGACCTACACAGTCGCGTTCGGTGCACCCGAGCGGGGCATTCCGGCGGTTCTGGGCATCGAGCCTGGAGCGGTTGGCGAAGACGACCACTGCGAGACAGGACGGTTTGACCTCTGGCTCAATACGGTTCCAGACCAGGGCAGCGAGGTAGTGCGGACGGAAGAAGCGATGTTCGCAACGCTCGCTTGCCTCAACCTCATGGAGTGAACGCAAATGCCACAACCAGACAGACCACGAAAAGGCTCGCTGGGCTTCGGCCCGCGCGGACGGGCAGCTAGCGAGACGCCGCGATTCAAGAGCTGGCCCGACGACGACGGCCAACCTGGACTGCAGGGATTCGCCGGCTACAAGGCCGGCATGAGCCACGTCGTCATGATAAACGACCAGCCGGACTCGGCACGCGAGGGCATGGAGGAGACGGTCCCGGTGACCGTCATCGAAACGCCCCCGAACCGGGTCATCGCGCTGCGAGCCTACGAAGAGACGCCGTACGGACAGCGGCCGCTGACTGAGGTCTGGGCCGATGAGTTCCACCCGGAACTCGAACGCGCGCTCAGCCTCCCCGAAGACCAGGACGCGGACGCTGCCAGAGCACAGATTCAGGACGCACTCGACGCGGGAACGCTCGGAGACGTGCGTGCAATCACGCACACCGTCCCCGACGAGCTCGACGGAGTGCCGAAAAAACGCCCGGACGTGATGGAGAACCGCATCGGTGGCGGCTCACTCGCAGACCGCGTCGAGTTCGGTCTCGACCTCCTCGAAGAGGGAGAGTTCACCGCCACAGACGTTTTCCGTGCAGGCGAGTACGCCGACATCGCGGCCGTCACGAAAGGAAAAGGAACACAGGGTCCAGTCAAGCGCTGGGGCGTGCAGAAACGCAAGGGGAAACACAAACGCCAGGGCTGGGTTCGCCGCATCGGCAACCTCGGGCCGTGGAACCCCTCGCGTGTCCGCTCGACAGTGCCACAGCTTGGCCAGACGGGCTACCACCAGCGAACCGAACTCAACAAGCGTATCATCGACCTCGGCGACGAGGACGACCCGACCGTCGACGGCGGGTTCGTCAACTACGGCGAGGTCGACGGCTCCTACACGCTCGTGAAGGGTTCGATTCCAGGACCGAAAAAACGCCTCGTCCGACTGCGACCTGCTGTGCGTCCAAACGACCAGCCGCGCCTCGACCCAGAGGTGCGATACGTGTCGACAGCATCGAATCAGGGATAAATCATGCAGGTACCAGTACACACACTCGACGGTGAAGCGGACGGGGAGGTCGACCTCCCTGCCGTCTTCGACAGCGAGTTCCGCCCGGATCTCATCCGGCGAGCGGTGCTCGCGGCGCAGGCTAACCGAAAACAGGACTACGGTGCAGACGAGCACGCCGGACTCCGGACGCCAGCAGAGTCGTTCGGAAGTGGTCGCGGACTGGCACACGTCCCGCGACAGGGAGGACGTGGCCGCCGGGTTCCACAGACGGTTGGCGGACGGCCTGCCCATCCACCGAAGACCGAGAAGGACCGCTCACAGCACGTCAACACGAAAGAGCGAAAGAAAGCCGTCCGCTCGGCTATTGCAGCCACAGCGGATACTGACCTCGTACGCGAGCGCGGACACCAGTTCGACGAGGATCTCACACTCCCGCTGGTCGTCAGCGACGAGTTCGAGACGCTTTCGAAGACGAAAGACGCGGTCGCTGCGTTCGAACAACTCGGCATTCACGCCGACATCGAGCGTGCAGACCAGACAAAAATTCGCGCCGGGCGTGGAACGACCCGCGGTCGAAAGTACCGGCGTCCGAAGTCCGTTCTGGTCGTGACGAGCGAGGAGACGTCGCGTGCCGCCCGGAACCTTCCGGGTGTGGACGTGACGACCGCACAGAACCTCGGCGCGGAGGCGCTGGCCCCGGGAGCACACCCTGGCCGACTGACGCTCTGGACCGAGAGCGCAATCGAGGAGGTGGCCGACAGATGATGAACGCAATTCTCTACCCACACGTCACCGAGAAATCGGTCGACAAGATGGACTTCGACAACAAGATGGTGTTCATCTGTCTCCCCGACGCGACGAAAGAGGAGATCATCGAGGAGGTCGAAGAACAGTTCGACGTGACGACAGAGGGTATCAGAACGATGGTGACCGCGAACGGAAAGAAAAAGGCAGAAGTCAAACTCTCAGACGACCACGACGCACAGGAGATTGCGTCACGAATCGGGGTGTTCTAGATGGGGCGACGCATTCGCGGACAGCGACGTGGACGCGGGGCACCGACGTTCCGCGCACCGTCACACCGGTACAAAGCAGAGCTGTCACACCCGACGGTCGAAGACGGCGACGTCATCACGGGGACAGTCGTCGACATCGAACACGACCCGGCCCGGAGTACGCCGGTTGCAGCAGTCGAGTTCGAGGGCGGCGAGCAGCGACTCGTTCTCGCTCCCGAGGGAATCGCCGTCGGTAACGAGATTCAAATCGGCGTCTCGGCCGCAATCGAGCCGGGGAACACGCTTCCGCTCGCCGAAATCCCGGAGGGGGTTCCGGTGTGTAACGTCGAAGCGAACCCCGGTGACGGTGGCCGATTCGCACGCGCCTCCGGCGTGAGCGCGCAGTTGCTCTCTCACGACCGGAACGTGGCAGTGGTCAAACTGCCGAGCGGCGAGATGAAACAGCTCTCACCACAGTGTCGCGCAACCATCGGCGTCGTCGCTGGTGGTGGCCGGACGGAGAAGCCGATGGTGAAAGCAGGGAACAAACACCATAAGGTCAGAGCACGCGGTATGGTCTGGCCACGGGTCCGCGGTGTGGCGATGAACGCGGTCGACCACCCCTTCGGTGGCGGTGGTCGCCAGCACCCTGGCCGACCGAAGAGCGTCTCACGTGACGCTCCACCAGGGCGAAAGGTCGGAGACATCGCCTCGCGGCGAACCGGACGAGGTGGCGAAAAATGAGCACCGACGACTACCAGATCGGCCACGAGGGTGAGTTCACCTACCGTGGTCACACGCTCGAGGAGTTGCAGGAGATGAGCGTCGACGAAGTTGGGGCACTGCTTCCCGCGCGCCAGCGGCGAACTATTGAACGCGGCCTGTCGTACGAACACGAACAGCTGCTCGAAAAGGCACGCGGTGCTGAAGAAGAGGAGACAGCGAACAACCCGATTCGGACACACCTCCGGGATATGCCGGTTCTCCCAGAGATGGTCGGTATCACGTTCGCCGTCCACAACGGCCAGAGTTTCGAGCGCGTCAAGGTCGAACCCGAGATGCTCGGGCACTACCTCGGCGAGTTCCAGCTCACGCGAAAGAGCATCGAGCACGGACAGGCCGGTATCGGGGCGACACGCTCCTCGAAGTTCGTACCGTTGAAATAAACTATGGGAATCAGCTACTCAGTAGACGTCGACCCGGACACCACCGCGAGAGCGATGCTTCGGGAGCGACACATCAGCCTCAAGCACAGCAAGGCCATCGCCCGGGAGATAAAGGGCATGACGGCCGGCGACGCAGTCGAGTACCTCGAAGACGTCGTGGAGGGCGAGCAGGTCGTCCCGTTCCGTCAGCACAACTCGGGCATGGGCCACAAGAAAGGAATCGACGGGTGGGACGCCGGTCGCTTCCCCGAGAAAGCCTCGAATGCGTTTCTCGACCTGTTAGAGAACGCCATCGGCAACGCCGACAACCAGGGCTTCGAGGGCGAAGAGATGGTCATCATCCACGTCGCCCCCCACAAAGTTGGTGAGAGCATGGGACGCAAACCCCGTGCAATGGGACGTGCCTCACCCTGGAACAGCACCGAGTGTGACGTTGAACTCATCCTCGAAGAGCCGGAGGGAGGTGACGAATAGATGGCAGACGAGCTACAGTTCATCGAGAACGGGCTCCAGCGCACGCAGATAGACGAGTTCTTCGGAAAGGAACTCGGTCGAGCGGGCTACGGCGGCATGGAGATTGCCAAGACGCCGATGGGCACGCAGATTGTGCTCAAAGCGGAGAAGCCGGGAATGGTCATCGGGAAAGGCGGGAAGAACATCCGCAAGATAACCCGCGCACTCGAGAGCGAGTTCGGTCTCGACGACCCGCAGGTCGACGTACAGGAGGTCGAAAACCCCGACCTGAACGCACGTATCGTCGCCGACCGTCTGGCGAACGCGCTCGAACGCGGGTGGTACTTCCGCAAGGCAGGCCACACGACCATCGACCGAATCATGGACTCCGGCGCACTCGGCGCGGAGATCGTGCTCTCGGGTAAGGTGACGGGCGCACGCTCGCGTGTCGAGAAGTTCAACCGCGGCTACATCAAGCACAACGGCGAACCCGCCGAGGAGATCGTCGACCACGGTGTCGGCACGGCAGTGATGAAACTCGGCACCATCGGGGTCCAGGTGAAGATTATCCCACCAGGTGCGGAGTTGCCCGACGATTTCCGGGTTCACGAAGGTGTCGAAATCGACGATTACGTCGTCGAGGGCGACGGCGTCGAGGAACTCCTCGCGGGCGAACCCGAGGACGAACCAGAACCGTCACCCGACGCACCGCCTGCAGAAGATGGTGCTCCGGAGTCGGAAGACGAGACGGTCGCCGACGACGAAGGTGAAGAGGAAGTCATCGAAGAGGAGATCGTCGAAGAGGATGCCGACTACGAGGAGGTAGAGACGCCAGCGGACGACGTCGAGGAGGAACTCGACGACCTCGACGCAGCAGTCGAGGATGAACTCGATGAGGAGACGGAGGCCGAAGCAGAAGAGTTGCTAGACGAGATGGAATCCGCAGAGTCCGAGGAAGGTGAGGACGAATGACGATCATTCACACCCCCGAGATTCGTGACATGACGCCGGCCGAGCGGGAGGCCGAACTCGAAGAACTGGAGACAGAGCTGTTGAACGTGAACGCAATCAAAGCGACCGGTGGTATCCCGGAGAACCCCTCACAGATTAAAGAACTCCGTCGCGCGATTGCGCGCATCAAGACGGTTCAGCGAGAAGAAGGCGACTTCGAAGACGAGGACGGAGGTGAGTGAGGATGCCCGTGACACCAGAGACGCTGACGCGACACGAACTCGTCGGTCTCGACGTGCGCGTCGTTTCGGCGTCCAGCCCCGACGTCATCGGACTCGAAGGGACAGTCGTGACAGAGACGACACGGACGCTTGGCATCGAGAGCGACGGGCAGGTGTCACACGTACCGAAGGACAGCGCCACCTTCGAATGGACACTTCCCTCCGGGGAAGTCGTCAAGACGGCGGGCGAGACGCTCATCGCCCGACCGCCACGGCGCACAGAGCAGAAGGGTGATTCGAAATGGCAATAGGATTAGACGTTGAACAGCCACCAGAACCGGAGAATCCGGACGAGTACGACTACGAGGGCTGTCCGTTCTACGGCGAACTGCCGGTACGCGGACAGATTCTCGAAGGAGAGGTCGTCTCGACGGAGATGGACAAGACGGTCGTCGTCCAGCGGGAGTACGAGGTGAACGTGCCGAAGTACGACCGAAAGATGAAACGACGGTCGCGCATTCCGGCGCACGTGCCGGGAGTGCTCGAACCGCTCGCTGTGGGCGACACCGTTCGAATAGCAGAGACACGACCGCTCTCGAAGACGAAATCACACGTCGTCGTCGAGCGAGTTGCCTCCGACACAGCGGGGGCGAGCGCAGACAGCCAGGGAGGTGAGCAGTGATGGAAGCCATGAAAGCGGACGTCACGCAGGGCCTGACGAAGGGTTCGTTGCTCACCTGTGCGGACAACACGGGTGCACGTGAGCTGAAAGTAATCAGCGTACAGGGCTACTCGGGCCGACTCAACCGCCAGCCGAAAGGCGGACTCGGCGACAAGGTGACGGTATCGGTCACGAAGGGGACGCCCGAGATGCGTCGCCAGGTGCTCGAAGCCGTCGTCGTCCGCCAGCGCCAGACGGTCCGACGACCTGACGGCACTCGGTTGTCCTTCGAGGACAACGCGGCCGTCATCGTCGACGAGAAAGACGACCCGCGCGGGACCGAAATCAAGGGTCCAATCGCGCGCGAGGTCGCAGAGCGCTTCGGAGCAATCGCATCAACAGCCACGATGATAGTATGACTCGCCAACCACACAAACAGCGACAACGCGAACGGAACGCGTCGCTCCACGAGCGACACGAGCAGGTCAAAGCGACCCTGTCGACGGACCTTCGCAACCAGTACGATCAGCGCTCAGTCCGCGTCAACGCGGGCGACACCGTCGAGGTGTTGCGCGGTGACCACGCTGGCGAAGAGGGCGAGGTCGTCAGCGTCGACCTGAAAGACGCTGCTGTCCACGTCGAGGGTGTGACCGTCGAGGCGGCTGACGGGGAGGAAGTCCCCCGGCCGGTCGACGCGAGCAACCTGCGTGTGACGAGTCTCGACGTCTCGGACACACGCCGCAAGGCGCGTCTCGAACGCGGCACGGAGGAGGATACCGAATGACGAAACACCAGAAGCGACTGTCAGTTCCCAAGAGCTGGCCGGTCGCACGCAAAGAGGAGAAGTTCACCGTCAAAGCGGGCGCAGGTCCACACGGCGAATCGGGAGTCCCGCTCCTGATCATCCTGCGAGACGTGCTCGGGTACGTCGACAACCGCAAGGAGGCCCGGTACGCGCTGAACCAGGACAGCGTCCACATCAACGGGAAACCGGTGACAGACGAGGAACGCCCGGTCGGGATGTTCGACATTCTCGCGTTCACCGAACGTGAGGAGTACTACCGAGTGTTCCCGGACGAGGGTGGCCGACTGACGCTCACACCGCTCCCAGCAGCAGCGGCCGACAGCAAACTCGGGAAGATCGTCGGGAAACACCACGTTCCCGGCGGAGACATCCAGCTTGCACTTCACGACGGACAGACACTGCTCGTCGACGAAGATGTGGACTATCGTGTCGGTGATTCGCTGGTCGTTGCCAACGAGGATGACGAGGTCGTCGCTCACTTCAAGTACGAAGTGGGTGCGCTTGCAACCGCTGTCTCGGGTAAGCACGCTGGGCGCGTCGGAACTATCGAAGAGATTCGAGTAACTCAGAGCAGCGGACCGAACGACGTTCTCCTGACGTCGTACGAAGACGGAGAGCAGTTCGAAACTGTCGAGGAGTACATCGTCACGATCGACGAGAACTTCACCGACGGCGATGCAGACGACGAAGCGAGCTCGGATGAAGAGACAGGAGAGGCAAACGACACAGACGACGGAGACAACACGGAGGGAGATGAATGAGCAAAACAGCAGAGATACACGAGATGCGTGAGCCACGTATCGAGAAGGTCGTCGTCCACATGGGCGTCGGCCAGGGTGGCCGCGAACTCGGTCTCGCTGAGGACATCCTCACGGATCTGATTGACCAGCACCCGGTACGGACGCTGGCGAAGGCGACAGAACCGGATTTCGGCATCCGTGAAGGTGACCCTATCGGCACGAAAGTCACCTTGCGTGACGACGAGGCAGAGGAGTTTCTCGCAACCGCACTCGAACTGGTCGACCTCGAAGAGACCCAGTTCGACGAGACCGGCAACTTCAGCTTCGGTATCGCCGACCACACTGACTTTCCGAGCCAGGAGTACGACCCCACGGTCGGTATCTTCGGGCTGGACGTCACGGTGAACCTGGTACGACCGGGATACCGCGTGGCCAAACGCGACAAGGCATCGCGGTCGATTCCATCGACACACCGGTTGACCGTTGAGGACGCCGTTGCGTACATCGAGTCCACGTTCGACGTGGAGGTGACAGCATGAGCGAAAGCGACGCCGAAGAGCCCACGACAGGCGAGCAGGCCCCAAAGCGGACGAGCGAGCTACGGGACTGTCAGCGCTGTGGGCGCAAGCAGGGTCTCGTCGGCAAGTACGACATCTACCTCTGCCGACAGTGCTTCCGTGAGGTGTCCCGAACAATGGGGTTCAAGAAGTACTCATGACAGGAAATGACCCACTCGCCAACGCGCTCTCGTCTCTCGACAACGCCGAGAGCGTGGGGCATCTGACACAGGAGGTACAGCCCGCCTCGAAAGAGATCGGAAGCGTGCTCGAGGTCTTCTACGACCGCGGATACATCAACGGTTTCCAGCACGTCGACGACGGCAAAGCAGGCCGCTTCGAGGTCGAACTGAAAGGAGCCATCAACGAATGTGGCCCCGTCAAACCCCGGTACTCCACCGGTGCTGACGAGTACGAGAAGTGGGAGAAACGGTTCCTCCCGGCCCGTGACTACGGGACGCTCATCGTCACCACCTCGCAGGGTATCATGAGTCACTACGACGCACGTGACGCGGGGATTGGCGGACAGGTTATCGCATACGTGTTCTAACAATGCCAGAAGTACAACTCGAAATACCAGACGAGGTGAGTGTCGAGGTGGACCATCTCGACCTCACCGTCGAGGGACCGAACGGGAGCGTCACTCGACGCCTGTGGTACCCCGACGTATCGGTCTCGGTCGACAGCGTGACGACAGAAGACGGCGAGACCGTAGACGGAGTCGTCATCGAGAGCGAGCGTGACGACGCCAAAACGATGTCGACGCTCGGCACGTTCGAGACCCACGTTGAGAACATGTTCTACGGCGTCACCGAGGGCTGGGAGTACAAGATGGAGATCTTCTACTCTCACTTCCCGATGCAGGTGAGCGTCCAGGGTGACGACATCGTCATCGAGAACTTCCTCGGGGAGCGTGCACCACGCCGAACGACGATTCACGGCGACACGGACGTCTCCGTCGACGGCGAGCACGTAACGCTCACAGGACCGGATATCGAGGCAGTCGGACAGACTGCTGCCGACATCGAACAGCTGACGCGTGTGACCGACAAGGACATCCGCGTCTTCCAGGATGGCGTCTACATCACCGCCAAACCGAACCGAGGTGACGCATAATGAGTGAAGACGAAGGCGAGGAGAGAGACACCACCGAGGTCGAAGGGACCGACCTCATCGAACTCGGTGGCGTCGACGAGGAGACGGCTCAGACGCTGGTCGATGCAGGCATCGAGAGCATCGAGCACGTCAGCGCCGCAGAACAGAGGCAGTTGCAAGACATCGACGGAATCAGCACGGCGCTGGCGGCACGAATGAAAGCCGAAACGGCGAACGTCGAAATCAGTGACGAGGTCGAAGCCGAGATAGAAGAACTCGGTGTCGAAGAAGATACAGAGGAAGCGGAGGCTGAGGAAGAAGACGAGGACGCAGACGAAGACGACGAGCCACGAATCCAGGAACTCACCGACATCAGCGGTGTCGGTGAGGCAAAGGCAGAAGCGCTCGAGGAGGCAGGCTACGACAGCGTCGCCAAGGTCAAAGGCGCGAGTCAGGACGAACTGGCCAACGTCGAAGGCATTGGGATGGCGCTGGCGGCTCGAATCAAAGCCGACATCGGCGACCTCGAAGTGAGCGAGACCGTCGAAGCCGAAATCGAGGCGGACGAAGACGAGGAAGTCGAGGACGTCGAGACGGAGTTGCAGCCCCGGGGGCTGGTTGAGAAGACGCCAGAACTCGACGAGGAGACAGCGCGTCTGCTCGCAGAGCGAGCGCGTGTCTCGATGCCCCAGTTCAACCGCCAGGACCACCACAAGAAAAAGCGTGTTTCGACATCTTGGCGGCGGCCACGCGGTCAGCTTTCGAAACAGCGCAAAGGCGTCAGAGGTAAAGGCGCCACGGTCGAAGCGGGCTTTCGCTCGCCAGCGGCCGTCCGTGGACTGCACCCATCCGGCTTCGAGGAGGTTCGAGTACACAACGTCGACGACCTCGACGGCGTGGACCCGGACACACAGGCAGTCAGAATCGCCTCGAAAGTCGGCGGGCGCAAGCGCGAGCGAATCGAGGAGGTCGCCGAAGACAACGAGATTCGCGTTCTCAACCCGACGTACGTGGAGGTTGAAGTAGAATGACTGATCTGAAAGCACAGAAACGACTCGCATCGGACGTGCTCGGAGTCGGCAAGAACAAGCTCTGGTTCGACCCGGACCGTCAGGACGACATCGCGCAAGCAATCACGCGCGAGGACATCCGCGGTCTCGTCGACGAAGGAGTAATCAGAGCCGAGCCTCGCCGCGGGAACTCCCGTGGTCGAGCACGCGAACGACAGAAAAAGCGGGCCTACGGCCACCAGTCGGGACCCGGTTCCCGGAAAGGCAAAGCTGGTGGTCGCCAGAACCCGAAACAGGAGTGGCAATCAAAGATTCGCGCACAGCGAGCGCGTCTGCGCGAACTCCGTGACTCAGGCGAACTCGACCGGACACAGTACCGCGATGTCTACGACAAAGCGGGTGGCGGTGAGTTCGACAGCGTTGCGGATCTCGAGCGGTACATCGACGCGACATACGGTGATGCATAATGGCAACAGGACCACGATACACGGTGCCGATGCGGCGTCGCCGCGAGGCCCGAACAGATTACCATCAGCGGTTGCGCCTGCTGAAATCAGGCAAACCACGCCTCGTTGCTCGCAAGAGCAACAGCCACGTCAGGGCGCAGCTGGTTGTGACTAGCCCCCGAGGCGATGAGACACTCGCAAGTGCGAGTTCCGAAGACCTGGCCGAGTACGGTTGGGAAGCGCCGACCGGCAATATGCCAGCGGCGTACCTGACCGGCCTGCTCGCAGGGCTTCGTGCCCTCGATGCCGGTCTCGAAGAGGCGGTGCTCGACATCGGACTGAACTCTCCGACGCCGGGGAGCAAGGTGTTTGCAGTACAGGAAGGCGCAATCGACGCCGGACTCGACATTCCCCACAACGACAGCGTGCTGGCCGACTGGGAGCGAACCAGGGGCGAGCACATCGCCGCCTACGCCGACCAGCAAGACGGGCTGTACGCTGGTGAGTTCGACGCAACAGAGCTGCCAGCGCACTTCGACGAGATGCGCGAGAAACTCCTCGAAGGAGAGGGTGAACTATGAGCTACGAAGACGGATGGGAACCACAGACGCGACTCGGACGGAAAGTCGTCGACGGCGAAATTGACTCGATGGAGGACGCCCTGAACTCGGGGCTTCCGCTGAAAGAACCGGAGCTGGTCGACCAGCTCGTCCCGGGTCTCGAAGACGAGGTACTCGACATCAACATGGTCCAGCGGATGACCGACTCCGGTCGGCGTGTAAAGTTCCGCTGTGTCGTCGTCGTCGGGAACCGCGACGGTCTCATCGGCTACGCCGAGGGTCGTGACGACCAGGTCGGCGGCGCAATCCAGAAAGCAATCGAGGTCGCCAAGCTGAACCTCGTCAAGATTCCACGCGGCAGTGGCTCCTGGGAGGACCGCCCCGGCGGGACGAACTCGCTGGTGCGCAAAACGACCGGGAAAGCCGGGAGTGTGACCGTCGAACTCCACCCCGCACCCCGTGGACTCGGACTCGCTGCTGCAGAGACGCCACAGAAAGTGCTCGAACTCGCAGGCGTGGAAGACGCCTGGACACGCAGTGACGGCAACACGCGAACGACCGTCAACTTCGCGAAGGCGACGTTCGATGCGCTGAAAAAGACCGCTGAGACCCGTGTGCCACAGCACGCCATGGACCAGCAGGAGGTGCTGGAATGAAAGCGATTGTCCAGCTCCGCGGTGAAGTGAACATGAACCAGGACGTGCGCGACACGCTCGAGATGCTGAATCTCGGCCGCGTGAACCACGCGACGTTCGTCCCGGAGGAGCCAACGTACGTCGGGATGATAACGAAGGTAAACGACTTCGTTGCCCACGGGGAGCCGAGTGAGGAGACTGTTGCGCTCTTGCTCGAATCCCGTGGTGAGTCCACCGATGGCGACGCAATCGACGACGAGTGGGTCGCCACGAACACCGGCTACGAATCGGTGTCTGCGCTCGCAACAGCGCTCGTCGACGAGGAGACGACCCTCAAGGAAGTCGGCATCGAGCCGACCCTTCGACTGCACCCACCACGCGGAGGTCACAAAGGTCTTAAACAACCAGTCAAAACAGGTGGTCAACTCGGGGTCCACGACACGGAGATGCTGGATACCCTGCTGGAGGCGATGCGATAATGACAAGCAAAAAGAAACGACAGCGTGGTTCGCGCACCCACGGTGGCGGCTCACACAAGAACCGTCGTGGTGCCGGCCACCGAGGTGGTCGCGGCGACGCTGGTCGGTCCAAACACGAGATTCACAACCACCCGCCGCTTGGCAAGTCGGGGTTCTCGCGACCGGAGAAGGTCACAGAGGACGTCGTCACCGTCGACGTGAAACGAATCGACGAAGACATCCAGTTGCTCGTTGCAGAGGGAGTCGCAGAGGAAGCCAACGGACGCTACATCGTCGACGCCCGTGACGTCGTCGAGGATGGTCACGACGCCGACGCGGTGAAGGTGCTCGGTGAGGGACAGGTACGCAACCAACTCGAAATTACGGCAGACGCCTTCTCCGAGGGCGCGCGTGACAAGGTCACGGCTGCAGACGGTTACGTGAAGCTTTCGGAGCGGGCTACCGAACACGAATCAGACGAGGACGAAAACTAGTATGAGCTGGAAGGACACCGCCGAACCCGTACTCACCCGACTGCCCTCGGTCCGACGGCCGGACGGGCACGTCCCGTTCAAGCGCAAGCTTGGCTGGACGCTCGGGATTTTGGTACTGTACTTTTTCCTGACGAACGTCGTTCTGTTCGGCGTTGCGGAGGGAGAAGGAACGGACATCTTCGGTCAGTTCCGGTCGATTCTCGCAGGCGAGGCTGGCTCGCTCATGCAGGTCGGGATTGGACCGATCGTCACGGCGAGCATCGTGTTGCAGTTGCTCGGCGGTGCCGACCTTCTCGGGCTCGACACGCAGAACAACCCGCGTGACCAGGTGCTCTATCAGGGGCTCCAGAAGTTCCTCGTCATCGTGGTGACGGCGATGACTGCGCTGCCGATGGTCTTTGCAGGCGAGTTCCTGGTTCCGGACCCGGGACTCGCGACCGAACTCGGCATCGGACTGACCGGACTGCAGTGGTTCATCTTCCTGCAGGTGTTCGTCGGGGGTGTCCTCATCCTCTACATGGACGAGGTGGTGAGCAAGTGGGGAATCGGCAGCGGTGTTGGGCTGTTCATCATCGCCAGCGTCAGCCAGCGCCTCATTGGCGGTATGATCAGTCTACCCATATTCGGGGACGTGGAAGGATACGGGATTATCCCGCAGTGGGCACGCCTGATACTGGGATACGACAGCCTCTCCGGTGGCCTGCTCACGTCGACCGGACTCAACGACCTTATCTTCGGTCAGGGACAGCTGCTGGCAATCTTCACGACGGTTGCGATTTTCGTCATCGTCGTCTACGCCGAGAGTGTCCGCGTCGAGATTCCGCTCTCGAACGCCCGCGTCAAGGGTGCGCGTGGGCGCTTCCCGGTAAAACTCATCTACGCCAGCGTCCTGCCGATGATTCTCGTTCGGGCACTCCAGATGAACGTCCAGTTCATGGGCCGGATTCTCGACCAGCAGTGGGCTGGCATGCCAGCGTTCCTCGGCGAGTACTCCGATGGACGGCCGGTGAGTGGCTTCTTCTACTACACCTCGCCGATACAGTCGCCCGAAGACTGGATGTGGTTCATCGGGGAGGGCCACGGCAACACGCCGCTCGAGATAATGACCCGGGTGAGCGTCGACCTCACAGTGATGGTCGTCGGTGGTGCAATCTTCGCCATCTTCTGGGTCAAAACGACGAACATGGGCCCGGAGGCGACTGCCCAGCAGATTCACGGCTCCGGAATGCAGATTCCGGGCTTCCGACAGAACGCACAGAGTATCGAACGCGTGCTCGACCAGTACATCCCACAGGTGACCGTCCTCGGTGGCGCACTCGTGGGTGTGCTGGCTGTCGGTGCGAACATGCTCGGCACCATCGGTGGCGTCGAGGGTGAGGGTCTGCTGCTGACTGTCTCGATTACCTATAAGTTATACGAGCAGATGGCAGAAGAGCAGTTGATGGAGATGCATCCGATGATGCGCAAGATGTTCGGGTAGCGTCCCGTACTGCGAATTTTCCGATTTATTTTTAAGCTGATCAACTAGCGGTAGTCTTCGTGACGCTGTTCGGACTCAATTCAGTACAAGCGGTGACCACGACTGATTGTCACGCGTGGTTGTCAATCCATTCACACCAGGCCTCGAAATCGTCTGCACCGCACTGGTCCGCTATCGACCGAAGGGTCCCAATGCGGATCTCGTCGTGTTGTGGAACGTCAACGTTGCGTACGTCACCGATATCGGGATTTTCGTAGCGGAGCCGAACGTGACTTCCTTCCCGAGAGACGGGAACATATCCAAAACTGTGGAGAACTTTCACTATCTCACGACCGGAGAACGTTTTCCTCACCATCTCTCACTGCATGAACTCCGGCAGCTCGTCGTGCTCGGTGTGGTCATCAGGGTCAATTCCCAGTTCTTCTCGGAGGAACTCATCAGGATTGTCGATTGACTTGCCCTCATCGTCCCGGAGTTTGAGCACTTCTGCCAGTTGTGCGAGCGCCTCTCCACGAGTGTCTCCACCCCTGGCCAATCCGGTTTCGAGGTCTCTGGCGGTCACGCTCCCGTCGTCTTCGTGAATGAATTCGACACCACCCTTTGTTTTATCACGTGACGTACTGGCCATACCTGGCTAGAGTCGAATCGCAGTGATAAACCTTCGGTGCTACTATCGATTTCATGATGCATCTGTGCTGTCTTTCTTAGAGGTAACGTAAGCTAGTATTTGCCCTGATAAACACTGTTAATCGTAATCACGACAGCGAGAAGACTTTCCATACTGGGGATACAGTGTGTCCCCCGCTTCATCGATGATGCGCAAAATGCTTGACTAACTTCATCAGTTATCTTTTAGCAACGCTGTTCTGTAGAGGATTGTTGGTGAACTGGAGCAGTAGCTGGAAGTCAAAACAGGCAAGGGTGGCGCGGACGCGCCACCCGACGAACAATGTTCCCAATCGATGTGTTCGTCTCGGAGCGTCGGGCCGCG
>PUMG01000309.1 GCA_003551265.1 Halovenus sp. | reverse complement strand
CGTCTCGACCAGCTCGTCACGACTCATCGACTCCAACTCCTGGGGACTAACAGACATCGGCCACCTCCAGGAGTGACAGACGACGGCGACACCGGAGACACTCAGCGTGTGTGTGGCTATCTCGGACGAACACTGCGCCACAGGTCGGACACTGCGGTGTCGTCGAGCGCGTTTCGAGCACCCGTTCAGTCATCAGCCTCACCTCCATCAGTCCGTGCACGCATCCGCTGCAGTTTCTGGTGTGCGTTCAGAGATTCCACCTCGTCGTCGTCACCTTCACTCGTCCCTTCCCCAGAGTCGTTCTGGTAGTACCATGGCGGCGGGTGTGGCCCGTATTCGAGGCGGTCCGGTCGCTCGCCAATCTCTTCGAGTGTCGCTTCACGCTCCTGGAGTGCCTCGATGATGTCTTCTCTGGTTGGGCGGTCGAGTGCTCGCTCGACGCCGATCCACGCCCGGACCGTCGAGATACGGTCGATACCACGGATCCGCGCGAGTGCAGTTGTACGCATCCCGTCGTTCGCTTCGAGGTCGTAATCGAGGAACCGTGCCGGATCCTCGCCGATGTCTGCCTCTATCTCGGGATAGTGCTCTCGGCGAGTAGACGGTCTAAGCGACACGTCTGTTCACCTCCGTTGGATTGATGACGACCAATTTCCCGACCCGCGACGACGGTATCAGATGGTATTCATCCCCGTCAAACTCCACAGGCCACGTCATCCAACCACCTCCTGACTGGTGGCTTTGAACCAAAGGTTCACTGACGTGGATTCACCAATTCCATCAAAATCAGCAGCGTCGGGACTCAGTGGCTTTGAACTGCAGGACCTAAGCCGGCGGAGGGATTCGAACCCTCGGCCTATTCCTTACGAGGGAATCGCTCTACCAGTCTGAGCTACGCCGGCACGCACTTCAACGTAGTACTGATTCACACAATAAGCGTTGCGAATCCACCGCCGTTCCCTACTGGCACAACTCCACGTCGAGGACAACGTTGTACTCGTGTGGCGCATACGACCTGACGACGTGCGTTCTCTCGACGGTCACCTCGTAGTCGGGTTCCATCACCTCCCGTATCGCGCGCTCGGCCGGCCCGAACAGGTCGTCTTCGTGCTGGATGTCGTAGAAGTGAAGTGTACACTCCGGTCCCGCTATCGTGCATGCGCTGTCGAGAAACTCCTCGGCGGAGTGTGGCAGATTCATCACGATACGGTCGGCCCACCCTTCGTACTCGGGTGCGACCTCTCTGACGTCGCCGTGGATGGCGGTTACCCGAGATAGCACGTCGTTGCGCTCGGCGTTCTCGCACAGGTACTCGATTGCTGTCTCGTTGATGTCCACACCGACGACCTCCGCACCCTGCTTTGCCATCGGGACGACGAACGGCCCGACACCGGCGAACATGTCGAAGACGCGCTCGCCTGCGTTCACCTGCTCGACGACACGACGGCGCTCGGTCGCCAGCCGTGGTGAGAAGTACACCTCGGCGAGATCCAGTACGAACTCACAGCCGTACTCCCGATACTGTGCTTCGGTCTCCTCACCAGCGAGCACGTCCCACTCACGCACGCGGGTCTCTCCCTGTATCTTCGATGCCCGATTGAGCACCGTCTTCGCCGGAATCGCCGACTCCACAATCGCATCCGCCAGTTCGCGTGCTCGCTCGTCGTCGTCCTCGTCGATGATGACGACCTTGCCGACTCGCTCGTAGGAGGGTTCGAACTCGACGAGGTCGGCGGGCATCGTCTGGCGCTCTCGCACGGGGACCGCGCGGTCGACCACCTCGTACTCCTCGATTTCGCCGGGGTGACTCACAGGGATGTACAGCCAGCCGTCCTCTGCGACGATTTTGCGGTCTCTGTCGAGGAGGTCACGCTCGGCGAGCGCCTGTCTGGTCTCCTCGCCAGCCTCGCGCTCGACGCGAACGCACGGCACGTCCATACTTCGGGTCTGATTGCACAGGCGGTAAGTCTGACGCTCGCCTTCGGGGAGTGCGGTCGCACAGTTTTTGAGAGTCCCTGCCGTGTGTCGACGTACACACGCATGACTCAGCGCTTTTTCATCGTCGATGTCTTCGCACAGACGAAATACACGGGCAACCAGCTCGCAGTTGTGGCGGACGCCACAGACCTCACGAGCGAGGAGATGCAGGCAATCGCCGCCGAGATGAACTACTCCGAGACGACGTTCATCACCGGCCCGCCCACCGACCGCGGGTGGCCGGTCCGAATCTTCACCCCTGCAGAGGAGGTCCCATTTGCAGGCCACCCCACCCTCGGAACCGCGGCACTCATCCGTGACGAACTCACTGAGAACGAACCCGACGCGGTGACGCTCAACCTGCACGTCGGCGAGATTCCCGTCGACGTCAGAGACACAGACGGCGAGGAGTTCCTGTGGATGCGCCAGCAACCCCCCGAGTTCGGGGAGACGCTGCGTCACGAACGACTCGCAACGGTGCTCGGTCTCGAAACGCACCACATGGACGAGGAGTGGCCCGTGCAGGTCGTCTCGACCGGTCTCCCCACGATTATCGTTCCGCTCACCGGTCGTGAGGCGCTCGAAGGAATCGACCTCGACCGGAACGCCTACGACGACCTGGTTGCCGACAGAGAGGCGAAACTCGTCCACACGTTCTGTGCGGAGCCACGCGAACCCGGCCACGACCTCGCTGCCCGGATGTTCGCACCGTACTACAACGTCGCTGAAGACCCGGCGACAGGGTCGGCAAACGGCTGTCTCGCGGCGTATCTCTCACAGCACGAGTACCTCGGCTCAGACCACGTCGACGTGCGCGTCGAACAGGGGTACGAGATGGGACGCCCCTCGTTGCTGGCGCTCGCTGCTGAGACCACTGAAGAGGGCATCACGGTCGAAGTCGGTGGGTGTGTCGTTCCTGTTGCACGTGGCGAACTACTTCGCTAACTGAACGGTTCTTAATATTCTCGAAAAGAAGATTATTAAGCCCAGCAACGTAATATCGTACAAAGCTACATGGCCTTTTCATTTGATACAACGTACAAAAATTTAGACCCGAACCTCTATTCGAGAGCAACGCCCAAACGAATCACTAACCCCGATATTTTGGTTCTTAATGACGGGCTCTGTGCTGATATTGGATTGGATACAGCGGAACTGGATGCTGACATTCTGGCGGGCCAGGACCTCTTGGAAGAACCAATCGCCCAGGCATATGCCGGCCACCAGTATGGAAGTTTTACCGTCCTGGGCGACGGGAGAGCGATGATACTCGGCGAACACATGCATGATGGAGAGAGATACGATATTCAACTGAAAGGCTCTGGTCGGACGCCCTACTCCAGACGAGGCGATGGGAACGCAACTGTCAGCTCGATGCTGCGGGAGTATCTGTACTCGTACGCGATGCAGAACCTGAACATCAAGACATCGAGAAGTCTGGCAGTCGTCAGAACTGACGAAGCGGTCGCACGACGACGAGTAGAGCCGGGTGCCATCCTCGTACGAGTCATGAACAGCCACATTCGATACGGGACCTTCCAGTATGTCGCAAGCCAGGTCCCCGACGAACTACAGCGATTTACTGACTATGTTATCGACAGGCACTACCCACGACTACACGCAAAAGATTGTACATACAGTGAGTTCTTCGATGCAGTCATGCAGTCGTCGATCGAGATGGTCGTTGACTGGCTGCGTGTCGGATTTATCCATGGTGTCATGAATACGGACAACATGAGTATCGATGGAGAAACGTTCGATTACGGACCCTGTGCGTTCATGAACTACTACGATGAGAAGGCCGTCTTCAGCTCTATCGACAAGCACGGACGCTATGCATTCGGAAACCAGCGACGCATCCTGCGGTGGAATCTCGAACGGTTTGCAGAGGCACTTCAGCCGCTGTGTGCACAATCCGTGCTCACGTATAATGAACTCAAAGTCACACTAGACGAATTTGAGGATCGATTTGATGCGCAATACTACACGATGATGCGGAAGAAACTGGGGATCGACGCAGGTGGTGAGGAGGAACTCGTCGACGAACTCCTGGCGTGGCTTCGGATATCGAACGCAGACTACACCAATACGTTCCTCGAACTGGAGACGCCAGGTACGTTCGATGACCCGTTGTTTGCAACTGCAGAGTTCGAACAGCTGAGAGATAAATTGACTGCTGTCGGCCTGGATGAGGAGTTGATGCAGGAAGCCAATCCACGGTACATCCCCCGCAATTACCTGGTTGAAGACGCACTGAAGCAGTATCTCGACACCGGCAATCTATCCAGGTTCACGGAGCTACTGGCTGTGTTGGAGAACCCCTATACATCGAAGCATCAGGACTCACAGTTCCAGCAACCACCGCCACGAGAATTCGATGCAGAGTATACAACGTACTGTAATACGTGATTGG
>PUMG01000298.1 GCA_003551265.1 Halovenus sp. | reverse complement strand
GAGCGTCTCCAGCCGCGAGCGACGATTATTCGGACCGAACACGGGGAGGTCGACCCGGACGACATTCTCGAGACGGAGCGCTTCGATTTCGAGGAATCGAGCCAGTCCGCAGGCTGGATACAGGAACTCAAAGAACCACACCAGTCCGCCGAGGAGGAACACGGCGTCACTTCGTTCGTCTTTGCAGCCCGGCGACCGTTCCACCCCGAACGTTTCGCCGACGCGCTCGATTCGTTCCCCGACAGCGTCCTCCGCTCGAAGGGTCACTTCTGGCTGGCTGGTCGAGAAGAGCTGGCACTGGCGCTCAACGTCGCTGGGCAGTCCATTCGCATCGCCCCGGGCGGGCAGTGGATTGCAACACTGTCACCCGAAGAGCGCGAGGCCCAGTTCGAAGCCTATCCCCAGCTCGAAGAGGTGTGGGACGACCAGTGGGGCGACCGCGGCACGCAGCTAGTTCTCATCGGTCGCGAGATGGACCACGACGCCGTCAACTCGACACTCGCAGACTGTCTGCTCACCGACGAGGAGATGGAAGAAGACTGGAACACGTACGAGGACCGGTTTCCCACGTTCGAGTTCGAGGACGACCAGGAGCCAACCGAAGCTGACGACGGTGCCGAAGAGGTCGGCATTGCGGACTAACGAGGTGAGAACAGATGTCAACAACATTCCAGACTGCAGTCAAGAAAAACGTATCGCGCCAACAGCGCCAGGAGGCAATCGACCGGCTGGCAGAGACAGGTGACCGGACGAACCTGTCGATTCTCGTTGAGATGGGTGGTCTCGGCGGGGAGTTCCGACGACAGGCGCTCGAAGCGCTCGTCACCCTGCGTGCGACCGAACAGCTCGAAACACTGGCTGAGAACCGCGGGGTCGACCCGTCGCTTCGTCGACGAGCGGAGGAGGTCGTATGACCGAGGACGAATCCAGACGAGGAGAGACACTCCGTCAGTGTCCCGACACCGGCCGCAAGCAGGGTCTGGTCGGCACGTACGACATCTGGCTCTGTCGACAGTCCTTCCGAGAGAAAGCACGTAACATCGGCTTCAAGAAGTACGACTGAGAGATGGCAGAGAGTGAGTCCGGGCCGTTCGAGTGTGTCATCGTCGGTGGGGGTCTTCACGGGACGTTTGTTTCACACCCTCTGTTATAAACACCAGTTCCGAAACGTGTTTGTGTGCGACCACTCACCACCGAGCGGAGTGAGGTGCTGAGTATGGCGAAACGCTCATACGTCAGTGCGAGTTATCACACACCAGCATGACGAACATCAAAGACCGGATTCGCTACCGGAGACAGAACTCGGTCGACCCCGAGGCGTATCTGCTCGACAGCGACGTTATCGAACCAACAGAGGGAGACGAAGACCTCCAGCTCACCTCCGAGTTCGAAGCAGCGCTTCGAGCCTATGTCGAGGAGGTCGAAGGCGAGGGCGTCGACGACACTGACCTGGCGACGCTGTTCGGTGTGGATCTCGACGACGTCGAAGAACAGGAGCGGCCGTATCCGGCGTACAAGATAATCCACACAATCAGAAACTGGCCGAGCGAGGCGGCCCTCCGGTTCGACATCGCGGTCGACCGGATACTGCGCGAGCGGCGCGAGGACTGGGACGACGTGCCGCCACGACAGCGCTACCGAATCGCACAGTCACTGCGGACGTTCCAGGATGCCTGTCTGTTCTGTGATGGCACGGTCGTCTACGGTGACGAGCCGGTCGTCTCCTGTTGCGGTGAAAAACGCGTGCTGACGTTACACTGTGAAGCATGTGAGCGTCGGTTCATGGAGTTCACCACCGAAAACCAGAACTTCGCAGACTCGGTCACAGCCTGAGTGTGACGTGGTCACGAAACGAATCGTCGCTGTGAGAATCAAACGATTCTGATAGTCGTCTCGTCACTGAGATTTCGTTCTTTTTTGCTGTCGACGTTGATGGCTGCGCGGAGGGTGTACTCACCGGGTTGTGCGGGGCGCCACTCGTCTTCGTCGATCCGGAACATCTGGTTCCAGCGCTTTTCGAACCGGACTCTCTGCCCGCGGTCGAAGCGGATTTTGGCTGGCTCCTCCGGTGGTTCTCGAAGTGATACCTTCGACGCTTCCTCGTAGTCGTCGACAAACCAGCTCCACAGAACTGGCGAGCGAGTACGTATCGTGACGGGTATCGGGAGGCTGTTTTTCATCCACACCCTGAACGGAATCACCTCTCCCTGCTCGAACTCGGTTCGAGGGGTTTCGATGCGAACCGACACCGCACGACAGCGCACACCGTGATGGAGCAACCGGTCGCTCCAGGCGGACGCGTTGAGCGAACGAAACAGCTGTGGTTTGTGCTCGCGGTCGCGTTCGTTCGGCGTGAACGTATCCTCGTTATCACGCTCAAGCGCATCCGACTCGTAAATACGGCGCATCGTCTGAGTAAAGGGATTCGACGGACAAAAGCGTTGTTCGCTGTTGCGACAGTCGCTGTCGCGATGGGTGTTGCAGAACGACGCCCTCATAATGAGTATTGCGACTCTGTACCGCTATGCTGCACCGAGAAACTATCGACACGCAGTGAAACACCAGTCTGTGTGACGTGGTCACGAAACGAATCGCAATAATCTCTATCAGTCGTCGGCGACGGCGTCTGACTGTGTCTGTGGCACTTCAAGTCCGCCACTTCGGTACTCGTCGTCGTACAGGAGACAGGACACCTGATGCAAGCGCTCTGTCTCGATGAGTTCGGGGCTGACCGTCTCACACGGTGAGACGAACAACTCATCGAGTGTCTCTCCCGCCGCGTCCAGCCCCTCGCCGTGGAGTAACTCAACAACCTCGCTCAAGTGGTCTTCAGCCGTCGGGTCAGAGAGCGGAGAGGGAATCTCGAACGCAGACCGGAGTATCTCGTCGAGACGAGAGAGTTCTTCGATTGCTTCGTCCTCGACGAGTTCTCCCTTGCGGCCGAACGTGATGAGGTCCGGCACAGACGACGCGTCCGGAACACGGAGTTTGAGGTTCCGGAGCGATTCCCACGCATCCTGGTCTATGTCGTACTCTTCAGGCGGAATAATTCGATGACATCGGGTGTGGAATCGACAGCCGTCAGGAGGAGTGAGCGCAGAGGGGACATCCCCTTCGAGCAGAATCTTGTTCCCGACCCAGTTCGGGTCCGGTTCAGGAATCACCGACAGCAGGGCCTCCGTGTACGGATGTTTCGGCGAGGCGAACAGTCGCTCGGAGGGCGCCGCTTCAGCAATTTCGCCGAGGTACATCACGGCAACCCGGTCGGAGATGTGCTCGACGACGCTCAGGTCGTGGGCGATGAAGATGTACGAGAGGTCGAACTCGTCCTGCAGGTCCTCTAAGAGGTTCAGAATCTGTGCCTGCACGCTCACGTCGAGTGCGCTCACGGGTTCGTCACAGACGATTATCTCTGGGTCGACAGCGAGCGCACGAGCAATCCCGATACGCTGGCGCTGGCCCCCGGAGAACTCGTGTGGGTAACGATAGGCGTGACTCGGGCTCAGCCCGACGATCTCGAGCAGCTCGCGAACTCGTTCGTTTCGTTCCTCGCCAGAGGCGAGGTTGTGAATGTCGAGCGGTTCACCGACGATGTCTCCGACCGTCATACGAGGGTTCAGGCTCGCGAACGGGTCCTGGAAGATGTACTGCAGGTCTCTGCGAAGCCCACGGAGTGCAGAACTCGAAAGGTCTGTCAGTTCAATCTCCTCTCTCGTCCCGTCCTCTTGCTCCTGACGGTAGATGATGGAGCCGTCGGTCGGTTCGATGAGACGCAACAGCGAGCGCCCGAGCGTTGTCTTCCCGCACCCACTCTCACCGACAACGCCGAGCGTCTCGCCCTTGTACAGCTCGAAGTCGACGCTTTCGACTGCTTTGACCTCCTGTTTGCGTCCCAGCAGGCTGTCGACAAAACTGCCACCCATCTCGTAGTACTTGCTCAGGTTCCGAACCTCGAGAATCGGCTGGTCGCGCTCAGTCATCTGACTCACCCCCGACAGACTGGCCGGCGTCTCCGACTGTCACGTCGAACGTGAGGTCGTTAGCGAGGTCACCCGTGTAGGCGAGACAACTCGCACCCCGGTCCGCGTCTGCACCCACTTCTGTGCCAGTCGCCGGGTCGACGAGCCCTGGCTCTTTCTGTGTGCAGACATCCTCGGCGTAGGGACACCGTGGGTGGAACGTACAGCCAGTGGGCACGTCGATGAGGTCAGGCATCACTCCTGGGATAGTCTGGAGGCGTGTGTCACCAGCGCCGATTCGTGGAATCGACGCCATGAGACCGACCGTGTACGGGTGTTTCGGATCGTAGAACAGATCGTCGACCGACGCCGTCTCGACAGGCTGGCCAGCATACATCACCATCACGTGGTCACACACTTCAGCGATGACGCCCAGGTCGTGTGTGATCAACTGGACTGCAGTATCGAACTCCTCTGCAAGCCTGTCCAGTTCGTTGAGAATCTTCGCCTCCGTCATCACGTCCAGCGCAGTTGTCGGTTCGTCGGCGATGAGCAAGTCTGGGTCACACGACAGCGCCATCGCGATGACAGCACGCTGTTGCATCCCGCCTGAGAACTCGTGTGGATAATCCGAATACCGTGTCTGTGGGTCAGGAATACCTACGGTGTCGAGCAGTTCGATCGCTCGCTCTTTCGCCTCCGATTCGCTGTAATCGAGGTGGTGACGAATCGGCTCGGATATCTGCTCACCGACGGTGTACACCGGGTTGAGGGCAGTCTGTGCGTCCTGGAAGATCATCGAAACCCGGTTTCCACGGACCTTGCGAATCTCCTTATCACTCATTTCGAGCAGGTTCTCACCGTCGAGGAGAATCTCGCCACTCTCGATTCGACCGGGATTCTCTATCAGGCGGAGAACCGATAGCGCACTCACACTCTTTCCAGCACCGCTCTCACCGACGATGCCGAACTTCTCACCACGGTCGATGGTGAACGACAGGTCGTCGACAGCGGTCACCACACCCTCTGCTGTGTAGAATCGGACGGTCAGGTTGTTTACTTCCAGTAGCGTCATCCTTGGGGCCCCATGTTGTCCACGTTGGTTTCGTTCTGTGCGTCCAGCGCGTCGTTGACGGCGTCACCGATCATGTTCATCGCCATCACGAAGATGAATATCATGAGTCCAGGGAACACTGTGGCCCACCAGCGCCACTCGTCACCAGCGGCGACGACCGTTCCCTTCTCGGCGTCGAGAATGGTTCCCCACTCAGGCGTCCCTGGTGCGAATCCGACGCCGAGGAACCCGAGCGCGGCAACCCCGATGACGACACCACCGATGGCGAGTGTTGCCTGGACGATAACCGGCGCAATCGCATTCGGAACGATGTGACGGAACAGCACCTTTCGGTCACGTGCTCCAAGCGCTTTCGCCGCGAGTACGTACTCGTTCTGTTTGACCTTCAGTATCTCACCCCGTATGAGACGGGCGTATCCTGCCCATCCGAACAGCGTGAACGCTGCCACCAGTTGCCAGTAACCGCGGCCGAGCATCGAGACGATGACCAGCGCGAGCACGAGGCCCGGGAACGCGAACACCATGTCGACGATGCGCATGAGGACGTCGTCGATTCGCCCACCGAAGTAACCCGAGACACCGCCGTAAACGACGCCAAAACTCGCCGCAATGGCCGTCACGATAATCCCGATGGTGACGCTGAAACGCGTCCCGTACATGACCCGGGAGAACAGGTCACGTCCCAGACGGTCCGTTCCGAACGGATGCGCCAGCGACGGAGATTCGTACCGGTCACCGACTCCCGTCCGTGTCGGGTCGTACGGCACGGCCTCGAACGGCTGAATCGTCGTCCCCATCACCGAGAGCGGACGCGAAAAAAGCGCCCAGAACAGCATGAACGCGACGAACAGCGCACCGATGAGTGCGAGACGGTCCCGAACGAGCTGTCGACCGATGAGCACCCACCTGCTCGGTATCTCTGTGTCCTTTTCGTCCGTCCACTCCGAGAGCCCTTCGCGGTCCTCAACGGTCTCGGCGTGGAACCCCTTTATCTGAATTTGTCCTCGTTCTGTTGACATGGTTAGTAGTGTATGGTTCAGTAATCGTCTCTGATGCGCGGGTCGAGGAGTGCGTACACGATGTCGGCGAACAGGTTTGCAATGACGATAGCGACTCCGACGAACAGTGTGATTGCCATAATGACGTTGACATCTCGCATGTGTATCACGTCAATGAGCAGCTGTCCGAGACCCGGCCAGCCGAAAACAACTTCGATAACGACCGACCCGGAGACGATGCCTGCGGTGATGAACGCGGCGACAGTCACCACCGAGATGAGCGAGTTGCGCAGGACGTGTTTGAGAATAATCGTCCGCTCTGGGAGTCCCTTCGCGCGTGCAGCCGTCACGTACTCCTTGTTCAACTCCTCGGCCATCGTCGTTCGCATGATTCGCATCAGACTCGCCGACGACGCCGTTCCGACGGCAATACCTGGGAGTATCAACCACCAGAGCATCTCTCGCGAGAGGAGGTCAGTCTGTGGGTCGAGTACCGGGAACCAGCCGAAGCGAGCAGCGAAGATGGCGATCAGCATCAGACCGAGCCAGAAGTTCGGAATGGAGATGCCTGCCAGCGCGACGAAGCGGCTGACGTCGTCACCGAGGCGACCGCGGCGAATCGCGGCGTAGATGCCACCTGGAATCGCGATGACCATCGCGAACACCCAGCCGAACAGTCCGAGGGCGATCGTCTCTGGCAGGCGGCTCACGAGCAGTGTGCTCGTCTCGGGACCCTGTGAGAACGACGGACCGAGGTCACCCTGTAAGGCGTTTGTTATCCAGTCGAAGTACTGAACATACACCGGCTGGTCGAGACCGAACTCCCGACGGAGACGTTCTGCTTCACCCGGTTGTAAGTCGGGGTTCTGCCCAATCATCAGGTCGACGATATCACCGGGTGTGAGGTGCACCAGCCCGAACGTGATGACTGACACCCCAAACAGTACCGGAATCGAAACCAGAATTCGGCGTATGATGTAGCGCCGGAGGCTCATTGAACGAAGAAAACAGATAGAATGACCTAAAACTATCGGTCTGGGTGCGGCTTAGTCGCGGTCTATCCAGGCAACGACATCGTCGTACGGCGCGTACAGGCTGTAGCTCAAGAACCCACGGCGGTCGGGGTAGGCCGCGTAGCCGTTGAGGGCAGGGCCAGCAACAGCCGTTTCGAGACTGTAATCGACGAGCGTGTTTCCGACATCGTCGGCGATCTGTGGCCAGACATCGTCGAAGCGGTCACGCCGGAGCTGTGGGTCCTCGGCAACTTCGGTCCCGAAGCGGGTTGCGTCGTAGTCGTCGATCCAGTCGAACGTCCCACTCGGGTGGAAGAAGTTACAGCAGATGTTGTGGTTGTCGGGGTGGTTAATCGCCCGGTTGTAGCCGTCCGGGTCGAACCCGGAGGCGAGACCGATGACAGCCACCGCGTTGTCCGCGGCGTAGTTGTCCGTCGAATCGGGGGCGTAGAGGTCACCTGTCCAGTCACCGATGTCTGCTGGCGTTTCCAGCGAGGCTTCGAACAGTCCGCTGGCGTTGAGTTCGTCGACGGCCAGTTGCATCTTGTCCTGACGCTCACCGTCGTCTGCGTTCGTCCGGATGATGAACGGAACCGGTGGCTCAACTGGGCTCTCCTCGATGTACTGCTCTGCGGCTTCGATGTCCGGGTCTGCAGGGTTGGCGAAGTCGGCCTGTTCGAACTCTTCGTAGGACATGTTCGTTCCGAGACCAGCTGCAGGCTCCGGAATCGGCGCGAGTGCTGGTGCGGCCCAGCCCTCCGCGACGATTTCGACAATCGTATTCCGCGGAATCAGGTTTGCAACGGCCTTGCGAACGCCCTCGTGCTGGAGGTCACCCTCTTCAGAGTTCATCGGGAACTGCATGAACTTGAATCCAGTGGAGATGGCAGCAACCACGTCGTAGTCAGGGTCTTCGTCGAAGGCCGTCCGGTCACCCGCTCCAAGCTGGTACGACAGGTCAACTTCCCCTGCCAGCAGACTCGCAGTTCGCGTTCCCTCTTCCGGTACGAACCGGATGTTGATCTCATCGATGACGGGAGCCTCCGGGAAGTCGTCGTCGCCGTCCCACCACTCCTTGTTTTCGAGTCCAACGTTCTCGAGCCAGTAGTTGTCAGTGCGCCGGAGCAGCAACTGACTGCCAGCATCGAACTCGGCTATCTCGTAGGGACCAGTTCCGATGGGCACCTCGCCACCATCGCGCGGCTCGAGGTCACCCGGCTGGATGTCGTGGTGGACTTCCGGATAGATCTGGAACGGTGGGAGCGAGACTTCCGCAATCGCGTCCGGCTCCGGACCGTACAGCGCGAACTCGAGTCCGTCGTCACCGTTCGGCGCTTCTGCGTGGATGAAGCTGTCGAACTGCTGACCTTCGTTCGCACTGCCTGCGAGGCGGTCGTAGGAACCGACGATGTCGCCTGCAGTACACGAGTCCCCGTTGTGGAACTCGATACCCTCGTGGAGACGGCCTTCGGCTTTCACGCCGTAGACGCCGTCTTCGACGGCGTCTGCGGCCTCCTCTCGAGTCAGAATACGGAAGGTGTCGCCCTCGGCGAGTTCACCTTCACCGTACGCAGCCATGTCCTCTGGGTGGTACGCACCGGGAAGGAGGATGTTGGGCCACTCGAGGTCGAACGCCGGGAAGTCACCCGAAGCGTCGACAATCTCGTACTCGCCCATGTAGTCCGTGTAGTCGTCCGGGAAAGAAACTTCCTGTGCGTCCGTGACTTCGTACTCTTCGGCCATCCAGTTGAAGTACTCACCTGCTGGGTTGGATGCCTGCAGGCCGTCGTAGACGACACCGAAAACCATCGAGTCGTCGGCCAGCGAACTCTCGGCCTGGTCGTAGTCGTCGATGTTCGGCCGCTCGATAGCGAATTCGAGGCGGCCACCCTCGACGATGCCGGTGGTGTCCGTTGGCTCATCGTCATCATCATCGTCAACCATCCCTGGGTCGTCGTCGCCCGTGTCGTCCACGCCTGGGTCTGGGTCGTCGTCACCGTCGTCAACTGGTTCGTCGTCAGCGTCATCATCGTCACCGAGACAACCAGCGGCGGTCGTCACGGCACCAGTAGCCGCAATCCCCTGCAGGAGGCGGCGGCGGTTCAACTTGCTTGCGTCCGTTCGGTCGGTCTGTTTTGGAGTCATGTCTGGAGGTCGTCTTCTCCCGCTGGCACACTCGTGAGTGCTGTGTCGGGATTCGACATACCAACAGTGTACAGGCTAGTAAATAAAAACTTTGCTCTTGTAAATCGGTGTCGAGACGTTCACACACCGCTAAATAGTGGGTGCACGCGAGGAACCAAGTGTGACCTATCTGGACACTAGAAAAACTCATCGAGAGGTTCATAGGCAATTTTGACCGCAAAAATCCCGATGACCAACGATGGTGTCAGTGAATCGTCCCCTCGATCCGGTTGACGTACTCAGCCTCGTCGATTTCGCCCGTTGTATACTCCTCTGCCCACTCCGGTTCGATGATTACCATGTATCGAATCAACCCGTCGTCGTCGACTGCTGTCGGCATCGTCTGGTACTCGAACCCGTCGTCGACGATTCGAGCGTACGACTCGCCGAGTACGGGAATATCTGTCTCTGGGGAGTTTCCAGAGGCGTACTCTGGAATAAACTGCTCACCACTCATCCGCCAGCCCTCAACCTGCAGGTCGTCGTCGACGTCAGCAATCCATGTCTCGATTAGCTCCTCCTGGTCAGCTGGAATCTCTGCTCGACGGTCTGTCTCATCGGAGTCATCAGAGTCACCGAGACAGCCAGCGAGGCCAGCCACAGCCACACCCGAGGCGCCGACAACGAACTGACGGCGAGTGCGGTCTGTACGTTCAGCAGTCATCACACGGGCTTGGACGCGACCACACTTGAGTACAACGCGTCTGTGCATCCGGCGAGTGTGCGGGGATGCGCAAACGTACACAATTTCGCAATCCAAGATCACAGAACCCGCATCTGGACGCGCCAGAAGTCCTCCCAGGCGGAACGAAGCGCCCGTTCGGGTTTGCCCGTCGCGTCGACGCTGGCAGTGGCGTCGGCGATGTCCATGAACTCGCCAAGAATGGAGCGCTCGCCGACGACAAATAGCCGGTCAGTCTGGCGCTCGGAGAGCGCCTCCCGACAGCGACCGAGGTGGTCGTCGATCTGCTCGTTGCGCAAGCGTTCGAACCGTGCCTGTGAGAACCCGCCTTTCGAGTGCTGGCTCTTGAGGGCGCTGTCGAAACCGTGAAAGGCGCTTCGCTGGTCACCCTCGTAGGTACCCATCGCAAAGAGGTCCGAGCGAACCAGCGCCAGTGTGTACCGGCCACGGGGCTGGAGCCACTTCCGGTCGAACTGGAAGGAGTCGCCCCACTCGACGAACGGCTCCGGCGCGACTGGCGGGCGCAGACACACCCCGACGAGACCGGCATCGTCGCCGAAGGCGAGACACGGTGCACTGCGAGAGACAAGGGCCGCCCGCTCCCCGAACGCCTCACGAACCTCCCGCGGCAGAGTGCGACCGTCCGGGACGTACGCCGAGAGCGCTCCCTCCGGTTCGGTTTCGAGCGATTCCAGCCGCGAGAGTATCTCGTCGAGTCTGCCACCTGTAAGCGTCTCCTCACGACGAAAGGCAAGCGTCGTCTCACCCTCGTTGAGCCGTTCGACCTGGTCTTCGAGCTGTGCAATTCTATCATCGAGACGGTTGGCCCGCCGCTGGGCTTCCTGTTTCTCCGTGACCGCCGCTTTGTGTCGGCGGGTAGTGGATTCGAGCTGGCTCTCCAGACTCTCGATTTCAGCTTCGAGTTCTACAATCTGGTTTTTGAGTTCGGTTCGACCCAGCAGGTCGTCGAGCATCACCTCAGTTGCCAACGCGAGCTATCTTAAACCCGGCGACATCGCTCAACACTGACGGACAAAAAATCCGGGGTTTCCTCACCAGTATCAGTACTTCGGATCCGCGCCAGTTACTGCATACACTTCCTCCATCAGTTCGTCACGACGAGCCTGCCAGGACTCGAACGCCGAGGGTGTCGTCGGATACTCGTCGTATATCTCTTTGAGCTGTGCTGCGAGTTTGTTGACCTCGTAAGCTTCCCGGAGCGTCCCCCAGTGACCACGCGTTCTGAACGCCGTCACGACGGCAGCTTTGACCTTCTCGGGAAGTGACATCGAGACGGCCCCTTTCTTGCCCATCAGGTCGATGAGCATCTCTCCGGGAAGTGCGGTAACGACATTCGTTAGTTCGTCGACGTCGTGGGCGCTCCCAAAGATGTTGTAGAGGTCCATCGCGGCGAAACGTTGGCCGAAGTCGGTCTGCACACGGTGGTTGTACTCCCACAGCGCGGCTTCGCCGACATCGCCGTCGCTGATTGCTTCCGTTGCGACCTTTGCTGCCCAGTGTCCGGCTTTTGCTGCCCCCGGAATCCCTCCACCGGTCGTCGGATTGACGTGACCTGCAGCATCACCAACTGACATGAACCCTGGCGCGACCGCCGAGTCGTATGGGCGGCGAGTCGGTAGCGCCGCACCGAGTTTGTCCTTGACTTTCGCACCCTCGAGCTCGGGCTGGTTCTCGAGGTCGCGCTTCAGCACGGACACCAGTTCCATCGGTGGTTTGTTCATCTGGAACCCGAGACCCGCATTTATCTCTGTCTTCGTCCGCGGGAAGTACCACAGATAGCCTAACTCCTCCGTGGGTTTGAACACGATTGCGTCGTCGTACTCGACAGGTTCGGGCGTCTCGATAATCTCCCGGTAGGCGGAGCAGAACTGCTGGTACGTCACGTTCGTATCGTAGTTCGTGCCGTCGAAGTCCACCTTATCCTGCAACAGTGAGAGTGACCCAGCCGCATCGATGACTACGTCCGCTTCGTACTCGACGTGAGTCCCGTTCTGGACGCCCCGGACACCCTGTACCGTGCCGTTCTGAACCACATCTTTGATGACCGTGTTGTACTGCACCTCGGCACCGACGCGCTCGGTCTCTTCCAGAAGAACCTCGCCGTAGCGCTTTCGGTCGACGACCGCACCGCTGCCATCTTTGAACGGGATGTCGTAGTTCGTCCCTTTGGGGTTGATAAACAGCGCGCGCTGGATGTTCTCGTTCGTGAACGACTCCTGTCGGAGGTACTCTCGGTCGATCACGTCGGGGAACGTACTCTTTCCCTTGATGGCGTCACCACAGGCGATGTGGCCGCCGTCGTCCTCGCTCTTTCGTTCGAGGAGCGTGACGTCGAGACCCTCCTGTGCTGCCGTTGCCGCCGCGAAACAGCCCGCGGTCCCACCGCCGACAACGACGATATCGCGGGTTTCAGTTGTCATCGACCAGTCTATTCGACGGGGTGTATTAAAAAACCTCATATGTTGGCGGACTATGCTACCCACAAAGGCATCGTTACTCGGATTCGAAAACCGACAGGATAAACAGGGCCGCTCTCACAGTTCGACCAGAGAGCAGATGTTTCGACGGAGCGCGGACTGGCTGGCTCGACGAGAACCGCTTCCGACATCAGCACGTGCCGTCTTCGGCTACTACGCCCACTCGGGTGTCTTCGATATCGAGAGTCTGAGGCTCAAACGCCGTGTCGACAGCCACGTCGATGGCGTCGTCCGCACCGCCTTCAGCGACGTCGAGGAAGCGATCGCCGAGGAGTTCGGATACGGCTACGTCTCCTTCGAGTACGACACGAAGTTGCTCCTTCCAGCACAGTTGACACTCGGGTATCTGTACCGACACACTGACTCCAAAGACTTCCACCGCGCCGAAGAGGTGACTCGTCTCGCTGTCGAGGCACTGCTCGACGGCGATATGCGCGACGCCCTCAACGACGAGGAGTTCGAGGACTTCGAGGTCGACTTCGAAACCGACGAGCACGGCCGCCGCCTCGTCGCCGAAATTGCACAGGAAGTTCTACAGGCACGCGTCGAAGAGGGGTTCACTCACCATCCAACCTCGGTACGCGAGGTGTACGACTGGGCAGTCAACATCTCCGAAGCCCATCAGGAACAGGACCCGTACTTCAGAGAGTTGATGGAGAGAGCCGAACGCGGTGGCGAAGACGCCCTCGACTCGATTCGTCGAGACTACAAGTTTGCCGAGTTCGACGACGAGCCGGTGTTGTTCAGCGAGGAAGAACTGACCTATCCCTACTTCAAGACCCAGTACGACCGTGTCGGCATCATCTACGACGCGATGCTCCAGATGTATCGGCGGAGCAACCTTCCAATCGACGATGACTTTCAGCGCTCGATTGTGCTGGCGATAATCGGCGCACAGGTCTGGCTGGACGACGTTGACGACTACCACGACGACCTGCGCGACGGACAGTTGACACCCGTAACCGCGGAATACCTCCTCGCTGAGAACGAACGTGAGGCACGCGAACGCGTCATCGAGATTAGCGACCAGTACCTCGGTCGAGCGAAACGACAGGCGACAGCGGCCGATTCGACGCTGACCGGTATCGCGACCGAGTACATCATCCGAGATGGAAACCCGGACGTTCTTCCTGGTTGACGGTGGCGTGAGACTCGTTCAATTCTCGTCCTCGGTTTCGACTCCCGGGTCGAACCGCTCGAACCACGAGGTGAGTTCTTCGATTCGGTGGAGTCGCCGGTCGGGCTCTTGCAGGTTGTGGTGTTCGTCAGGATAGACGACAAGTTTGGCCGGAACGCCCTGCTTTTTGACGCTCACGTACAGCTGTTCGGCTTGCGTCGGTGGCGTCCGCCAGTCCTGTCCACCTGCAGTAATCAGAAGCGGCGTCGTGATGCTGTCGACGTCAGTGATGCTCGAATGCTCTGCGTAGGTCCCCTCGTCCTCCCAGGGGAGTCCGAAGTCGGACTCGAACCAGGTATGGAAGTCACCGGTCGAGAACACAGACCGGAGGTCGTAGATGCCGTGCTCGGGCGCTGCAGCCGTGAACAGGTCCGTCTGCGTGACGAGATACGCTGTCGAGATGCCGCCATAAGAGAAGCCGGTGGCGAACAGTCGTTCGGAGTCTATCCACCCCCGCTCGACGAGCGCCTCCGCACAGGCGCGCTGGTCGACGACCTCGTCAGTCCCCCATCGACCGCGAAGCGTCTCACAGAACTCCCGGCCGTACGAAGTCGAACCCCGGTAGTTCGGTTTCACCACCAGATAGCCTCGACTCGTCCAGCACGCCGTCTCGAAACCGAACTGGGGGGCATCGTAACTCATCGGCCCACCGTGAATCGACATGATTGCCGCGTGTGCTTCGGGGTCGTCGGGGTCGAACTCCTCGGGCAGGTAGACAATTGCCTCGACTGTGTCCCCTTCACCGTTGTCGACGGTTATCCGTTCAGCGCGGGGCGTGTGGTGTGACTCGATGAACTCGTCGTTGAGTGCCGTCAGCCGGGTAAGCTCTGTCTCCTCGAACAGCCCGTCCGTTGATGTGACGTACAGGTCAGCCCCGTCGGTCGGGTGGCTCAACATCGTTACGAACGTTCCGTTGCGGATGTCGAACGCCGCGAGTTCGCGGTCCCGTCCCTGTGTCGGGAACGCTCGCATCTGGTCGTCACCGGCCGCGCTAAACACGACTGGTCGACTCAATCCCTCGTCGCCGATACACGCGACGAGCTGTTCGTCGTCGAGCCAGCGAACACCGTGCATCGTCGAGACCGTCCGGTCGAGACCTGCCGAGAGCGACCGGCGCTCGTCTGTCTCCATATCCACGACCTGTAACTCGGCAGGAGTGTAGAAGTTCTCCGGTCCCCACGAGACGAACGCGAGCTGGCTCCCCTCGGGACTCCACTCCATACCTAACGTCATAACGTCGCTGTCGGTTACTTTCTTCAGGCTCTCCCCGTCGGGAGAGATAGTGTAGACGTCCATCACGTTGGAGTTGTCCGGGCGTTCTGTCCGGTTCGAAACGAACGCTATCCGTGTGCCGTCGGGACTCCAGTTCGGCTGGAGACCGGCCATCGCCTCGCGTGACCCGGCCCCATAGGCGTCGTCGAGGCGGTCAGTTTCGCCCGTCTCGGCGTCGACGACGAACAGGTACGTCGTGACGTCGTCGAGCCAGCCGACGCCGTCGGCTTTGTGCTGCAGACGCTCGGTCTCTATCGGGCCGTTCTCCTGTCGTCGTCGTGCAAGATACTCCGCTTGCTCCTCGGTGGGATCACGGGCTGCGACGACGAGTCGCTCGCCGTCGGGACTCCAGTCGAACTCCCGGACACCCTCGTCGAAATCGGTCACCTGCCGTGCGTCTCCGCCCAGTTCGAGGTCGTACATCCAGACCTGAGCCATCGGTTCGTCTCCCGGCGGCCCGGTTTCCGGTTCTTCTTCGGTCTCTTCGTCGTCCTCGCTGGCACTGGAGTCGTCGTCTCGGCCGATACGCCGCTCGACGTCGGCTTCACGAGCAGCGAGTACCGCGAGAGACGACCCGTCGGGACTCCACTGCGGTGCAGACGCAGTCGAGGCGCGCGTCAGGCGGTGTGGTTCGCGACTCCCGTCTGTCGGGACGACAAACACCGACGATAGACGTTTTTCTTCCGCTGGGTCGAACTCTGCGGCGACGAACGCAGCGTACTCACCATCGGGAGAAAGCTGGACACCCCACATCAGGGGTGGGACTGTCAGGTCGTACAACGCTTCATACGGAATCGGCTCCGACATACGAGAGTGGCGAGAGCGTTTCGAATTAAAATTTTCTGATACCGATTCCCGGACGGGCTACTCCGAGGATGGAAAGGCACGGAGACGGTCGAGGAGTCGTCTCACACCGAACCCGACGAGTCCGAGTAGCGAACCAGCGACAGCAGTCTGTCGCCCGAGACTGATCGCTACCTCACCTGTCTCCGAGACCACTGGCGACATATCGAGCACAAAAATTGCTCCGGAAAACAGGCCAAATCCGACCAGTGGGCCGACAGCGAGACAGACACTCACGACGATGTCGTCGTTGGCGTAGCCGTTGACAGCGGCACCGACGATCGCTACTCCACACAGCACGTACACCGACTCGATTGGTGGCGGACTGGTCTCCAGTGTGACCTCCGAGAACCAGATGAGTGCCTGGACGAGAAATGCCAGTGCTGCGAGCGCGAGTGCGAACACGACGAGCCGGAGTGAAACCGAGAGATTGGCCGGCAACAGCACACCCGCGAGTCCTGTGCGCTCGTTCCTCATGAAGAGGCTGTCACGCTTGAGTGGCATATATCCACAGGAGACATGCAATATCAATTATTGTTCTGGTGAAATTGGCGGGCAAAATCACATGGTTTTCGTCCAGCAGTTGTCGGTACGCTCATACGCAACCGACTCCACACCTCCTGTATGGACGTGACAGTTTCGCCGTCGACGGTGTCGGGGACAGCGCGGGCACCACCCTCGAAGAGCTACACACACCGGGCGATTCTGGCGGCAGGTTACGCTGACAGCGCGACGGTTCATAACCCACTGATGAGTGCTGACACTCGCGCGACGATTCGTGCAGTCGAAGCGTTCGGTGGAACCGTCGAAGCAGACGAATCGAACGAGCGCCTCCACATCACGGGGTTCGATGGCACGCCAGCAGTTCCCGAAGACGTCATCGACTGCGCGAACAGCGGGACGACGATGCGACTCGTCACTGCAACCGCAGCCCTCGCAGACGGGTTGACAGTCCTCACGGGGGACAGTTCCCTTCGAAGTCGACCCCAGGGACCCCTGCTTCGGGCACTCGAACAGCTAGCTGGACGCGGCGAGAGCACGCGTGCCAACGGTCAGGCCCCGCTCGTCGTCGGCGGGCCACTCATGGGTGGAAGTGTTGGACTCCCCGGCGACGTCTCCTCGCAGTTCATCTCGGCGCTGTTGTTCGCCGGCGCCAGCACCGACGCAGGCGTGAACATCTCGCTCCAGACCCGGCTGAAATCAGCACCGTACGTCGACATCACCATCGACCTGCTCGACGACTTCGGGGTCTCCGCACGCCGGACCAGCCGTGGCTTCTCGGTCGCGGGACGGCAGTCCTACCGACTCCGGGATGGCGAGTACACTGTCCCCGGCGACTTCTCTTCGATCTCGTATCTGCTGGCTGCTGGTGCGCTCGTGGGCGAAGACGAGGTTCAGATTCGAGGTGCAACACCGAGCGCACAGGGGGACGAAGCCATCGTCGACATCCTCGATTCGATGGGCGCAACAGTCGACTGGAACCGTGAAGACGGCGTGCTCTCGGTCGAAGGGAGTAGCCTCACGGGAACCGAAGTGAGCGTCGCCGACACACCCGACCTGCTCCCGACGATTGCCGTTCTCGGCGCGGGGGCTTCCGGGACCACGACTATCACCGACTGTGAGCACGTCCGGTACAAAGAAACCGACCGGGTCGCGGCGATGGCCGAGTCGCTGTCGAAGATGGGTGCGAGCGTCGACGAACGTGAGGAGACACTCATCGTAGACGGCGACGCGAGCAGACTCCACGGCGAGACGGTCGACGGACGAGGAGACCACCGAATCGTGATGGCGCTCACACTCGCGGCACTCGTCGCGTCTGGCGAGACGACTATCACCGGCGCAGAACACGTCGACGTCTCGTTTCCCGGGTTCTTCGAGGACCTTTCCTCACTCGGTGTGGCGGTTACGACTCACGAGTGAGAACGTCTTCGACCGGTGGAACTACCTGTTTCTTTCGGGACATGACGCCAGGAAGGAACGCCTCTCGGTCGGTGAACGTGGCGTCGAGCGCCTCTGCGGCCTGTTCGTCGCACTCACCAGCGACGAGGGCGGTCGATTCCTCTTCGAGGAGGTCCGTGACGATCAACAACAGGAGGTCGTACTCGCGCTCTGCGACGATGTCGTCCATCGCGTCGAGGACGGCGTCGCGCTGGTCGAGCACCGCGTCGGGTTCGACCGTCTCGACCTGTCCAATGCCGACGAACCGGGAGCCGAACTCGAACTCCTTGAAATCACCGAGCACCATCTCGCGTGGTGTTTTCTCCCCGAGTTTGCTCTTTTGCTGGAGTAGCTCTCTGCCGTAATCCTCGTAGTCGACGCCGGCGAGTTCGGCGAGCCGGTCAGCGACCGCTCGGTCGGTGTCGGTCGTCGTCGGCG